>NZ_LFCS01000026.1:0-2311 GCF_001887375.1 Aeromonas sp. SCS5 | reverse complement strand
GCCCGAGGTGAAGCGGTGATCCTCTCCGAACTCTGCTGGGTCTGGCTGCCGGGGGTTGTATTGATGCTGGTGTTGATTTTGTTGCGACTTATTGTGGCAAATCGATATCTGCAGCATCAATCCAGCCGGTAGTAACGATTTTGCCGTGAAACGCAACCTTGTAGCGGGCATGCGGAAAACTGAAATCAAGCAGGTGTACCCGATCGCCCTTGATGAGGTAACTCTTTTGTGGTTTTTCGCTATCGGCGCTGGCATAAAAAGAGGCTCGTGCCACACCTACAGTCAGGTAGATATCAGGGAGTTTGCTATCGCAGCCGATAGCGGCAATTTTGGCAGGATGTAGAGTTTCGATACAGAAATCGGCGTAATTCTCTCGCTCGCTGATAAGTGTCAGCTTGCCATCAGCGTTGAGCTGATAGGTACGATCAGTATATCTGGGGCCGGATTTCATCGAACTCTCGATCTTGTCTGACATCAGCTCGGGATTAGCAATTTCATCATTGGTCGCGAGTGAACAATCGTTACCCACCAATTTCACCAGACGATGGAATATATTTACACCACCATAACCAGAGCTTACCGGGAGTGTCAGCAAACTAAAGTGTGGATAGTCGTAGCGTTCCACGGTGCTTTTGGTATCCCCCATACCATCTTGCTCAAACGTAAGCATTTGATTGGCGCAGCGTAATGTTATTTTGTTATCTTGCTGGCTAAGTTGCACCTGCTGAGTGAGTAAAATGCTATGGTCATGTTCAAGTGAAATGGCTACCGGTGCCGGTTCAATCGCCATCGTATGGGGTGAAAATAGAAGTAGTGAGAGTAGGAACAGGATCATCATTGGCGCCACCGTAATAAAATGGTTTTGTTATAAATAAACTTTCTTTAGATACTGAATACGCTCTTGTAGCATATCTATTTGGCACTCCATCTTCGCTTCATTTCTCTGTGCTCCACCACTATTTAATGTGTAATAGGCTTTGCAGTTTTCATCCCAAAATAAAAGCCAGGCCCGTTGACTCTGGATGAGAGTTTTCCGTATTTCTCCTTTGCTTACGTAACTGTCGTCAAAACCGCCAGATGCATTTTTTTGTAATATGGATTGATAAGTTTTGTTTAACTCCTTATCTGCTGCCAATAGGTCTGCTTCCAGTTTGCACATAGCAGAAGGAAGATTACAGATAGCATTATCATTAACTGTCTTTCCAAAAGCAGTCATGGTCGCGAACATTGTGGTGAGGATGATAAAAATAATCTTTGCTATGAGTGAATTATTCTTTGATAAGATTGATGTAAAGTAACTTATTCTATAATTGTACATGGTGTGACCAATATGCTTGAGTTGATATTGTATTTTTGAGAGCGAATGTTCGCAAATAATTGTCGCTCGCTTATTATAACGCTATTTCCTGGGAAATGGAGACGCAGCTCTACCATATAATCAGTTAGATATTTTATATAACTTGTCATAATAAAAGTTGTCAAAATCAGTGATCGTTTTAAGGGTGAATGGTGCCGGGAGTTTGAAGCGTTTCCAAGTTTCCTTGAAGATCTCGTCACCATCTTCTTGAGCATCCTGATTGATGTTCTCCTTTATTAATATTTTCTTGGTCGAGAAGTTAATGCTCGTCATCCGCTCAACGAGGGGGCCGCGGTTTTCACTCATGTCGTAGCCAATCAATTCGAAACCGGCGTTCTGATATCTGAATTTGTAAGACCAGTAACCATAACGTCCATGGCCATAGTGGATTTTCAAGATCCCTTTTTCTATGGAGACCCAAAGCTCAGGGGCAAAATAGACACCACCATCTTCATTCTCTGAGGAGAAACAGTTTGGATTTTCGAGAGCCAGCTCATAGAGATCACCCTTCTTGAACGCGATGATAAGTCCTCGTCGATTACGATCCAGCTCACCACGGTATTCATCAACAATGACATTGCGCTTGTCAGTGCCTTTGACAACGATGACCATATCACTCTGACCGTCTTTATTTAAATCCCCCTCGATTTTCTCAAAGACGACATATTCCTTGGGGACAAAATCGAGTGGATCTTTAGTGTTCAGGGTGGCACCTTCGGCTAAAACTTGTGCTTGCAACAGCATTAAAAGCAGTAATAACCCTTTTTTCATAACCATTCCGTTTTCGTATGACTCTATAGATTGTGAATGATGCGTAAGATGGATACCCATGGCAAGCGCTTTGAGCCACGAATGGAGACGAGTCTGCCTGCTCATAGGAATACCCCAAGCATTCCGCCACCTGCTGGTCTCGCTACTCTCCCATAGCCTGCTCGATTCCCTCACCACCGGCGG
>NZ_LFCS01000025.1:0-17938 GCF_001887375.1 Aeromonas sp. SCS5 | reverse complement strand
TTTATTACGCTCAAATTTTTCTTTAGACACGACGTAGTCCTTCTAGGTTAAACCCGCCTACCGTCGTAGGCGGGGAATCTTAAATTACTTGGATTTGCGCTCTTCGATCACGGCTTGTGCAACGTTGGTCGGTGCATCGTGATACTTGGCGAATTCCATGGCGTAGGAAGCACGACCTTGGGTAGCGGAACGCAGTGCAGTTGCATAACCGAACATCTCGGCCAACGGCACCATGGCGCGTACGATCTTGCCGGACGGGCCATCTTCCATACCTTCGATCAGGCCACGACGACGGTTCAGGTCACCGATAACGTCGCCCATGTAATCTTCCGGAGTTTCAACTTCTACTTTCATGATCGGTTCCAGCAGAACCGGAGTGGCCTTCATGAAGCCAGCCTTGAAGGCCATGGAAGCAGCGATCTTGAACGCCAGTTCGGAAGAGTCGACATCGTGGTAGGAACCGAAGTGCAGACGCACACCCAGGTCCATAACCGGATAGCCAGCCAGCGGACCAGCTTTGAGCTGTTCCTGGATGCCTTTGTCAACGCCCGGGATGAATTCGCCAGGAATGACACCGCCTTTGATGTCGTTGACGAACTCGTAGCCCTTGCCTTCTTCCAGCGGGTACATGTCGATCACAACGTGACCGTACTGACCGCGACCACCAGACTGCTTGGCATGTTTGCCTTCGATGTCTTTAACGGCGGTACGGATGGTTTCACGGTAGGCAACCTGCGGCTTACCTACGTTCGCTTCTACCTTGAATTCGCGACGCATACGGTCAACGATGATGTCCAGGTGCAGCTCACCCATACCGGCAATGATGGTCTGGCCAGACTCTTCGTCAGTCCATACGCGGAAGGACGGGTCTTCCTGAGCCAGACGGCCCAGCGCCAGGCCCATCTTCTCCTGGTCGGCCTTGGTTTTCGGCTCAACCGCGATGGAGATTACCGGCTCCGGGAATTCCATACGCTCGAGGATGATCGGCGCTTTTTCGTCACACAGAGTGTCACCAGTGGTCACATCTTTCAGACCGATGGCAGCAGCGATGTCACCTGCACGAACTTCTTTGATCTCTTCACGCTTGTTGGCGTGCATCTGAACGATACGGCCGAAACGCTCGCGCTTGTCCTTGACGGAGTTCAGCACGGAGTCACCGGAGTTAACAACACCGGAGTAGACGCGGAAGAAGGTCAGGTTACCAACGAACGGGTCGGTAGCGATCTTGAACGCCAGAGCAGAGAACGGCTCGTCATCAGAAGCATGACGCTCGTCTTTGGTCTCGCCATCCATCTTCAGGCCGTCGATAGCAGCTACATCGGTCGGAGCAGGCAGGTACTCAACAACCGCATCCAGCATTGCCTGTACGCCCTTGTTCTTGAACGCGGAGCCACAGGTTACCAGGATGATTTCGTTGTTCAGCACGCGCTGACGCAGAGCTTGCTTGATCTCTTCCTCGGTCAGCTCTTCGCCGCCCAGGTATTTTTCCATCAGGTCTTCAGACGCTTCAGCAGCGGCTTCAACCAGATTCATGCGCATTTCTTGCGCCTGTTCCAGCAGCTCGGCCGGCACATCTTCGTAGTCGAAAGATACGCCCTGATCAGCTTCGCTCCAGTTGATGGCCTTCATCTTGACCAGGTCAACTACGCCTTTGAAGTTCTCTTCAGAGCCGATGTTCAGCTGCAGAGGAACCGGATTGCCCTTCAGGCGAGTGCGGATGTGCTCAACGCAACGCAGGAAGTTGGCACCGGTACGGTCCATCTTGTTGACGAACGCGATACGGGGAACCTTGTACTTGTTAGCCTGACGCCATACGGTCTCAGACTGTGGCTGTACGCCACCTACGGCACAGTACACCATTACGGCACCGTCCAGAACACGCATTGAACGCTCTACTTCGATAGTAAAGTCAACGTGGCCCGGGGTATCGATGATGTTGATACGGTGCGGTTGGAACTGTTTACCCATACCGGACCAGAAAGCGGTGGTCGCGGCGGAGGTGATGGTGATACCACGCTCTTGTTCCTGTTCCATCCAGTCCATGGTGGCAGCGCCATCGTGAACTTCACCGATCTTGTGACTTACACCGGTGTAAAACAGTACGCGCTCGGTAGTAGTAGTCTTACCGGCGTCAATGTGAGCGGAGATACCGATGTTACGATAACGCTCAATGGGGGTTGTACGAGCCATTGTCATCCTCTTACTAAGGCGCTTGTCCCTAGATAATTAAAGGTGCGCAGAGCCCAAAGACCCTGCGCAAGCGGATTACCAGCGGAAGTGAGCGAAAGCCTTGTTCGCTTCAGCCATACGGTGTACGTCTTCACGTTTCTTGACAGACGAACCCTTGTTCTCAGCGGCATCCAGCAGCTCGCCAGCCAGACGCTGAGCCATTGATTTTTCACCACGTTTACGAGCGGCATCAACCAACCAGCGCATTGCCAGAGCATTGCGACGTACCGGACGAACTTCTACCGGCACCTGATAGGTTGCACCACCGACGCGACGAGATTTAACCTCGACCGCCGGACGAATGTTATCCAGAGCTTCTTCGAATACGGCCAGGTGCTCTTTGCCAGATTTGGTGGCAATGATGTCCAGGGCGCCATAAACAATGGCTTCTGCAACAGATTTCTTACCGTCAACCATTACTACGTTGACAAATTTAGCCAGCAGCTCTGATCCGAACTTGGGATCTGGCAGGATTTTACGCTGACCAACAACACGACGTCTTGGCATTTCAAATTCTCCGTAACTTCAGGGATTACCCAAAACTAGAAAGCTATCTAACTAGAAACGAATTAACGTTTGGCCTTACTTAACGGAGAACCATTAAGCTTTAGGACGCTTCACGCCATACTTGGAGCGAGCCTGCTTACGGTCTTTAACACCGGCACAGTCCAACGCACCACGAACGGTGTGATAACGAACACCTGGCAAGTCTTTTACACGACCGCCACGGATCAGAACAACAGAGTGCTCTTGCAGGTTGTGACCTTCACCACCGATGTAGGAGGTGACTTCGAAGCCGTTGGTCAGACGTACACGGCACACTTTACGCAGTGCAGAGTTAGGCTTCTTCGGGGTGGTGGTATATACACGAGTGCATACGCCACGCTTCTGAGGGCACGCTTCCAGCGCCGGCACGTTGCTTTTCACAACGAGCTTGATGCGTGGCTTGCGAACCAACTGGTTAATAGTTGCCATCAAAAGGCTCCTGATAATGACTTCATAAACGTGTGGAAAATCCTCCCCGCATATACGGGGACGCGAAATTTTATGCCCTGTTGTCTGGGGAGTCAAGATTTATACAGTTTGTGGCATGGAAGGGCAAATCGGATCCGCATGGATTTTCCATAATTCGTTGAATTAACGTAAAAATATGGAAATCAGCCAGCCCAGGTTCTGGGGGAGCCTTTTTGTGCAATCAGCTCGACCAGACCAGCCATATCCAGCAAATCGCCCACTTGATGACGCAAACCACGCGCCTGCAGATCCTCGGTCATGACGTGTAGCGGGATCCCGGCCAGTAGTTCGCACCACTGGGGCGCACAGGCCGCAATGACGGCATCCTGCATCAGCACCAGTTCATCGCCAGATTGCAGGTATGACAGCGCCTGAGTCAGTGCCTGGCTCTGGAAAGGGGAATTCAAGATCAGATGCAACATGGGGACCTCAGAAGCTGATGTGCGTCGCGCATTGTGACCACTGGCTGGCCATCTCTGCCCGCGACAGGATTTCGACCGGGATCAGCAGATCCTCGACCGTCACGCCGCGCTCGGCCAGCGAGTCGGCACAGACGTACACCTCCTCGATGTCATAGAGTTCGAGCATCTTGAAGGTTGGCGCATAGTGGCGCTGCAAGATGGCCTGTGGCTGCTGTTCTTTAAGCAGTTGCAGCACGCCGTCACCAATCAGGAAGAGTGCCAGCTCATCGGTCATGGCCGAGGTGGCCAACAGGGCATCCAGCCCCTCCCGACCGGCAGCATGACCGTGGGGGCCACGACTGCAGATAAATGCGATTTTCTTGCTCATGGTCACTCCCTAGAACTGAACCAGCCGATCGGCGGTCAGGGCAGCTTCGGCCAGCTGGCCAAGCCCGCTTAAACAAAATGGCGCTTGCAGATTGAAGTGAGCCTGCCCTGCCCCTTTGGCCTCCTGCTCATCGACCACACCGCGTCGCATGGCGGCAGCGACGCAGACATCGATGCGGATCCCCTGCTCCTCTGCCAGCTCTCGCCACAGACGTACCAGGTCGGTCTCATCGGAAGCGGGAAGATGCAGGTCGTTGCCGTTGCAGACCCCATCCTGATAGAAAAAGAGATGAGAGAGGGTATGACCCTGAGCCAACAGGCTGCGGGCAAAGCGGTAGGCGGTGCTGGCCGACTGGGTGCCATAGGCAGGCCCGGTCACCAGCAGGGCAAAACTCAGAATCATAACAAGGCTCCTGTACTGATGCCTGTCCATTTTACGCCAAAAACAAAAAAGCCCCTGCCATGAGGGGCTTTTTAGCAGTTGCCGATCAGAGATGGGCGATGGCCTCAACTTCGACCAGCACATCTTTGGGCAGACGGGCCACTTCCACGCAGGAGCGAGCCGGGGCGGCATCACCAAAGTAACGGGCATAGACCTGATTGAAGGCTACGAAGTCGTTCATATCGCTCAGGAAGCAGGTGGTTTTCACTACCTTGCCAGCATCGGCACCGGCAGCCTGCAATACGGCGATCAGGTTCTTCATTACCTGCTCGGCCTGAGCTTCGATGCCACCGGCAACGATCTCCATGGTGGCAGGATCAAGCGGGATCTGCCCGGAGGTGAAGATCATCTCGCCTACCTTGGTCGCCTGAACATAAGGACCAATGGCGGCAGGCGCCTTGTCGGTTGCAATCACTTCTTTAGCCATTCATCTATCCCCTTATGGAATTGAGTTACTCGTTTTCGTCTTCACCCTGCTTGCGCTGTCGGATGTAGAGATAAACGGTATG
This sequence comes from Aeromonas sp. SCS5, assembly GCF_001887375.1. Lineage (NCBI taxonomy): Bacteria > Pseudomonadati > Pseudomonadota > Gammaproteobacteria > Aeromonadales > Aeromonadaceae > Aeromonas > Aeromonas sp. SCS5. The sequence goes on along the minus strand of NZ_LFCS01000025.1, from coordinate 12,956 downwards.
TTTCGAAATATTGAGTTTGTCCGCCACCATGTTGATGGAGTCCTTGATGTCAAAAATACCCTTCTCGAACAATTGGGTGACGATGAAGCGGTTTTTGGCATTGTTGGCCACAGTGGGATCACGGTTGATCTCATCGATGGTGTTGTCCACGGTCTGGGCAACAAGCTCTTCGACACTGTTGGCAAAGGTCTCTGGTGACTGGCGCGCCGCCTGCTGGGGCGTCGGGAAAAATTCGGCCACGAACTCGTGGAAAGGTGCATTGATATGCAGGTTGATGCAGATAAGACCGATCACCTGGCGTTCACTGTTCCTGATGGCGATGGTGCTCGACTTCATCAGGGCGCCGGTGCGGCTGCGAGCAAAATAGCTCTGGGTGTAATCCTGGCCGGTGCTCTCGATGTCCTTGAGCATCCGCAGTGCCAGATCGGTGATTGGCGCCCCGAGGGTACGTCCGGTGTTAAAGCCGTTGGCGATCTTGATCACCGACTCGTGCAGATTTTCCAGGGAGTGGAGCACCACTTCACAATGCTTGCCGAACAATTCGGCCAAGCCGTCGATGAGCCCATCGTATGAGCGCAACAATTCCCTGTCTTCATCTGTAAAAGTGCGGCTGATCAGCTGTTCTTCGGGAAGCATGGCTTCCTCGATACCGACAGTCATGTTCTACCCCTGTAATAACCATTCAACTTTGCCGAGTGTCAAATCGCAGGAGAGCAAAGTCAACTTTTTTTGATTTTTTACTCTACAACTTTGCTCTGGATCATCCTGAAACCCGCGTGGCGTCAGCCTTTGCCGATCAAATGGCCAACAAAAAGGGCTCCTTGAAGGAGCCCTTTTTAATCACTGTTGACGAGTTACTCTTCGTCGAAGCTACCGGCAGCGTTCAGCAGATCCGCCAGGTTCTGCTCAGCTTCATCTGCGGTCACCTGCGGGGTGCCAACAGCACGAGCTGCAGCAGCACGCTGGTTGATCCGGCTGTGGTGGTAGGCAAAGCCGGTACCAGCCGGGATCAGACGACCCACGATGACGTTCTCTTTCAGGCCACGCAGTTCGTCACGTTTGCCACCAACGGCGGCTTCGGTCAGAACGCGAGTGGTTTCCTGGAAGGAAGCCGCGGAGATGAAGGACTCGGTGCTCAGAGATGCCTTGGTAATACCCATCAGAACATGACGGTAGGTCGCAGGGGTCTTGCCCTCGGCAACCAGCTTACGGTTGGCAATCTTCACGCGAGCCACTTCAACCTGTTCGCCTTCGATCAGATCGGTGTCGCCAGCAGTCAGGATCTCGCACTTGCGCAGCATCTGACGAACGATGACTTCGATGTGCTTGTCGTTGATCTTAACGCCTTGCAGACGGTAAACGTCCTGCACTTCGTTGGCGATGTAGTTGGCGACCGGGCTGATACCGCGCAGACGCAGGATATCGTGAGCAGACTCAGGACCGTCCGCCAGCACTTCACCCTTCTCAACTTTTTCACCTTCGAACACGTTCAGGTTACGCCACTTCGGAATCATCTCCTCATAGACGTTGCCACCATCGGTCGGGGTGATGACCAGACGGCGCTTGCCTTTGGTCTCTTTCCCGAAGGAGATGGTACCGGAGATCTCGGCCAGAATAGCCGGTTCTTTCGGTTGACGTGCTTCGAACAGATCCGCAACGCGCGGCAGACCACCGGTGATGTCCTTGGTACCGCCGGACTCTTGCGGGATACGCGCTACCGCGTCACCCACGCCCACGTTGGCACCATCTTCCAGGTTCACGATCGCCTTGCCCGGCAGGAAGTACTGGGCGGCTACATCGGTACCCGGGATCATCACGTCGTTGCCGTTCAGGTCGACCAGTTTAACGGTCGGACGCATCTCTTTACCGGCGCTCGGACGCTCGTTGACGTCCAGCACGACGATAGAGGAGAGACCGGTCAGCTCGTCGGTCTGACGAGTGATGGTCACGCCATCGATCATGTGTTCGAAGTGCAGACGACCTGCCACTTCGGTGATGATCGGGTGAGTGTGCGGATCCCAGTTAGCAACGGTTTCGCCAGCGTTCACTGCCTGGCCGTCCTTCACTTCCAGCACGGAACCGTAAGGCAGCTTGTGGCTTTCCTTGGTACGGCCCATGTCGTCCATGATGGTCAGTTCGGTAGAACGGGAGGTGATAACCAGTTTGTCATCGCTGTTGTGAACGAACTTGGCGTTCTGCAGCTTGATGCTACCGGTGTTCTTCACCTGGATGCTGCTCTCGGCTGCGGCACGAGATGCGGCACCACCGATGTGGAACGTACGCATTGTCAGCTGGGTACCCGGTTCACCGATGGACTGGGCGGCGATAACACCGACAGCCTCACCCTTGTTAACCAGGTGACCACGGGCCAGATCACGGCCGTAGCAGTGAGCACAGTTACCGAAGTCAGTTTCACAGGTGATGGCAGAACGTACCTTCACACGGTCAACGGAGTTGCGTTCCAGCAGGTCACACAGCTGCTCGTCGAGCAGGGTGTTGCGAGCAACCAGGATCTCGTCCTCGGTACCCGGCTTGATGACATCTTCTGCCACCACACGACCCAGCACGCGCTCACGCAGTGGCTCGACCACGTCGCCACCCTCGATCAGCGGAGTCATCCACAGACCTTCGGTAGTGCCGCAATCGTCCTCGGTGATCACCATGTCCTGCGCCACGTCTACCAGACGACGAGTCAGGTAACCGGAGTTCGCAGTCTTCAGTGCGGTATCCGCCAGACCCTTACGAGCACCGTGGGTAGAGATAAAGTACTGCAGTACGTTCAGACCTTCGCGGAAGTTCGCGATGATCGGGGTCTCGATGATGGAGCCATCCGGCTTGGCCATCAGGCCACGCATACCGGCCAGCTGACGGATCTGGGCTGCGGAACCCCGCGCACCAGAGTCGGCCATCATAAAGATGCTGTTGAACGATGCCTGCTCTTCTTCATCACCCAGCGAGTTGACGTTACGCTCTTTGGACAAGTTCTCCATCATGGCCTTGGAGACGCGCTCGTTGGCGCTGGCCCAGATATCGATAACCTTGTTGTAACGTTCGCCCGCAGTTACCAGACCGGACAGGAACTGGTCCTGGATCTCGGCAACTTCGGCTTCGGCAGAAGCAATGATGTCTTTTTTGGCATCCGGGATGACCATGTCATCGATACCAACGGAAGCACCGGACAGCGCCGCGTAGTGGAAACCGGTATACATCAGCTGGTCAGCGAAGATAACGGTGTCCTTCAGCCCCTGCTTGCGATAGCAGGTGTTCAGCAGACGGGAGATGAGCTTTTTGCCCAGCGCCTTGTTGGATACAGACTTGATCCAGTTCTGCGGATTGGCGTCCAGATCGGCCTGTTCGGCAGCAGTCAGCACCTTCGGCTCGTCGATCAGGGCGTATTCCATGCCTTTCGGCAGGATCAGGCTCAGGATCGCACGACCAACGGTGGTGTTCTTCATCTCGGTCTTGGCAACCAGTTCACCGGCTTCGCTCTTCACGTACTCGGTGATGCGGCACTTGACGCGAGCATGCAGGTCGGCCAGACCAGCACGGTACACTTTCTCGGCCTCTTTCGGGCCGGACAGCACCATACCTTCACCCTTCGCATTGATGCGGGCGCGGGTCATGTAGTACAGACCCAAGACCACGTCCTGAGAAGGAACGATGATCGGCTCACCGGATGCAGGCGACAGGATGTTGTTGGTAGACATCATCAGCGCACGCGCTTCCAGCTGGGCTTCCAGGGTCAGCGGTACGTGAACAGCCATCTGGTCACCGTCGAAGTCCGCGTTATACGCAGCACAAACGAGCGGGTGCAGCTGGATTGCCTTGCCTTCGACCAGAGTCGGTTCGAATGCCTGGATACCCAGACGGTGCAGAGTCGGTGCACGGTTCAGCAGAACCGGGTGTTCGCGGATAACTTCGTCCAGGATATCCCAAACGACAGCTTCTTCGCGCTCCACCATCTTCTTGGCGGCCTTGATAGTGGTCGCCAGACCGCGGGTTTCCAGCTTGCCATAGATGAACGGCTTGAACAGTTCCAGCGCCATCTTCTTCGGCAGACCGCACTGATGCAGACGCAGAGTCGGGCCTACGGTGATAACGGAACGACCGGAGTAGTCGACACGTTTACCCAGCAGGTTCTGACGGAAACGACCCTGCTTACCCTTGATCATGTCGGCCAGGGATTTCAGCGGGCGCTTGTTGGAACCTGTGATGGCACGACCGCGACGGCCGTTATCCAGCAGCGCATCGACGGACTCTTGCAGCATGCGCTTTTCGTTGCGCACGATGATGTCCGGAGCAGCCAGATCCAGCAGACGCTTCAAGCGGTTGTTACGGTTGATCACGCGACGGTACAGATCGTTCAGATCGGAAGTCGCGAAACGGCCGCCGTCCAGCGGTACCAGCGGACGCAGGTCCGGCGGCAGCACAGGCAGCACTGTCATGATCATCCACTCCGGCTTGTTGCCGGACTGCAGGAAAGCTTCCATCAGCTTCAGACGCTTGGTGGTCTTCTTGCGCTTGGTCTCGGAGTTGGTCTGATCCAGCTCCTCACGCATCGCTTTGACTTCACCTTCCAGATCGATGGCGCGCAGCAATGCCAGGATTGCTTCGGCACCCATCTTGGCGTCAAATTCGTCGCCCCACTCTTCCAGCGCATCCAGGTACTGCTCTTCAGAGAGCATCTGGCTGCGTTCGAGGTTGGTCATGCCCGGCTCGATAACTACGAAAGATTCGAAGTAGAGCACGCGTTCGATGTCGCGCAGGGTCATGTCCAGCAGCAGACCGATACGGGACGGCAGGGACTTCAGGAACCAGATGTGGGCAGTCGGGCTGGCCAGCTCGATGTGGCCCATACGCTCACGACGGACCTTGGTCTGGGTCACTTCAACGCCGCACTTCTCACAGATCACACCACGGTGTTTCAGGCGCTTGTACTTGCCGCACAGACACTCGTAGTCCTTCACCGGTCCGAAGATACGGGCGCAGAACAGACCATCACGCTCCGGCTTGAAAGTCCGGTAGTTGATGGTCTCAGGCTTTTTGACCTCACCGAATGACCAGGAGCGGATCATGTCAGGAGAGGCCAGACCGATCTTGATACTGTCAAACTCTTCGGTCTTGGTCTGAGCCTTCAAAAACTTGAGTAAGTCTTTCACGTGTTTCCCCTGTCAGGAGTCTAACCTCGGCGCCCCTCTCGGGGCGCCCACGTCAATTCTCGAACAATAAGAGCGAGCTCTTACTCTTCGTCCAGCTCGATGTTGATACCCAGAGAGCGGATTTCCTTCAGCAATACGTTGAAGGATTCGGGCATGCCCGGCTCCATACGGTGGTCGCCATCCACGATGTTCTTGTACATCTTGGTACGGCCATTCACATCGTCAGACTTGACGGTCAGCATCTCCTGCAGGGTATATGCCGCACCGTAAGCCTCCAGGGCCCACACTTCCATCTCACCGAAACGCTGACCACCGAACTGAGCCTTACCACCCAGCGGCTGCTGGGTAACCAGGCTGTAAGAACCGGTAGAACGCGCGTGCATCTTGTCGTCGACCAAGTGGTTCAGCTTGAGCATGTACATGTAACCAACGGTTACTTTACGCTCGAAGCGGTTACCGGTACGGCCGTCGAACAGATCAATCTGACCGGACTCCGGCAGATCGGCCAGCTTCAGCAGGGCTTTGATTTCGCGCTCTTTGGCACCATCAAAGACCGGAGTAGCAACCGGCAGACCCTTACGCAGGTTACCCACCAGGGTACGTACGTCGTCGTCAGACAGTTCGGCGATGTTCACTTGCTGGGTGTCCTTCTCGCCCAGGTCGTAGACCTGCTGCAGGAAGTTGCGCATCTCGTGCAGCTCGCGCTGCTCTTTGACCATGCGATCGATCTTCTCGCCGATACCCTTGGCTGCGAGGCCCAGGTGCACTTCGAGGATCTGACCGATGTTCATACGAGACGGTACGCCCAACGGGTTCAGTACGATGTCGACCGGACGGCCGAACTCGTCATGAGGCATATCCTCGACCGGACAGATCTTGGAGATAACACCCTTGTTACCGTGACGGCCCGCCATCTTGTCACCCGGCTGGATGCGACGCTTGACTGCCAGATAAACCTTGACGATTTTCAGTACGCCCGGCGCCAGATCATCACCCTGGATAATCTTGCGACGCTTGTTCTCGAACTTCTTGTCGAACTCGGCTTTCAGCTCAACGTGCTGTTCAGCGATCTGCTCCAGTTCGGTCTGCTTGGCTTCATCCTCGATGGCCAGTTCAAACCACTTGGAACGCTCCAGCTTGTTCAGACGATCTTCGCTGTAACCGGCGGCCAGCAGCAGGTTGCGGGAGCGGCCGAAAATGCCGTCTTCCAGGATCTTGAACTCTTCGGTCAAGTCCTTCTTCGCTTCCTTCAGCTGCATCTCTTCGATTTCTTTGGCGCGCTTGTCTTTTTCCACGCCATCGCGGGTAAAGACTTGCACGTCAACCACGGTACCGTACACACCGTTCGGTACACGCAGGGAGGAGTCCTTCACGTCGGACGCCTTCTCACCGAAGATGGCGCGCAGCAGCTTCTCTTCCGGAGTCAGCTGGGTTTCACCTTTCGGCGTTACCTTACCGACCAGAATGTCGCCGCCCTTCACTTCAGCACCCACGTAGACGATACCGGACTCGTCCAGCTTGGACAGAGCAGCTTCACCCACGTTCGGGATGTCAGCAGTGATCTCTTCCGGACCCAGCTTGGTGTCACGGGAGATACAGGCCAGTTCCTGGATATGGATGGTGGTCAGGCGATCTTCCTGAACTACACGCTCGTTCACCAGGATCGAGTCTTCGAAGTTGTAACCGTTCCACGGCATGAACGCGACGCGCATGTTCTGACCCAGAGCCAGTTCACCCAGATCGGTGGACGGGCCGTCAGCCAGTACGTCGCCAGCCATGACCGGCTCACCCAACATCACGCAAGGACGCTGGTTGATACAGGTGTTCTGGTTGGAACGGGTGTATTTGGTCAGGTTGTAGATGTCGATACCGGCTTCGCCTGGCATCAGCTCATCTTCATTTACCTTGATAACGATACGGGAGGCATCGACGTAGTCGATCATGCCACCACGCTTGGCAACTACGGTTACACCGGAGTCAACGGCCACAGCGCGTTCCATACCGGTACCTACCAGCGGCTTGTCAGCACGCAGGGTCGGTACAGCCTGACGTTGCATGTTTGAACCCATCAATGCGCGGTTCGCGTCATCGTGTTCCAGGAACGGGATCAGGGCCGCTGCCACAGATACGATCTGCTGCGGGCTCACGTCCATATACTGGATCTGGTCGGCGTTCATAAAGGTGGATTCACCTTTGTGACGGCACGGGATCAATTCATCTTTCAGACGGCCATCTTCGGTGGTCGCGGCGTTAGCCTGTGCGATCACGTACTTGCCTTCTTCAATAGCAGACAGGTAGTCCACTTCGTCGGTGATCACACCGTCAATGACCTTGCGGTACGGAGTCTCGAGGAAACCGTACTCGTTGGTACGAGAGTACACGGACAGGGAGTTGATCAGACCGATGTTCGGACCTTCAGGAGTCTCGATCGGGCACAGACGACCGTAGTGGGTCGGGTGTACGTCTCGGACTTCAAAGCCGGCACGCTCACGAGTCAAACCGCCCGGGCCCAGCGCAGAGATACGGCGCTTGTGGGTCACTTCGGACAGCGGGTTGTTCTGGTCCATAAACTGGGACAGCTGGCTGGAACCAAAGAACTCTTTGACTGCGGCGGAGATCGGCTTGGCGTTGATCAGATCCTGCGGCATCAGGGTGTCCAGGTCGCCCAGGGAGAGACGCTCCTTGACCGCACGCTCGACACGCACCAGACCGACACGGAACTGGTTTTCAGCCATTTCACCGACAGAACGGATACGACGGTTACCCAGGTGGTCGATATCGTCCACTTCGTCGTTACCGTTACGGATGTCGATCAGGCGCTTCATCACATCGACGATATCGTCTTTGGTCAGTACGCCAGCGCCAGTCTCGTCTTCACGACCCAGACGGCGGTTGAACTTCATCCGACCTACGGTAGACAGGTCGTAACGTTCTGCAGAGAAGAACAGGTTTTCGAACAGCTGCTCTGCTGCTTCACGTGTCGGCGGCTCGCCCGGACGCATCATGCGGTAGATTTCTACCAGCGCTTCCAGACGGTTGGTGCTGGAATCGACGCGCAGGGTCTCGGACATGTAAGCACCGTGGTCCAGTTCGTTGGTGAACAGAACCTCGAAATGCTTGAAGCCGGCCTGGGACAGGTTGGCAATCGCTTCCAGACTCAGAGCCTGGTTGGCTGCCACTACCAGTTCACCAGTTTGCGGATGTGCGTAGTCCTTGGCAGCAACTTTGCCAACAACGTACTCAACCGGTACCTCAATCTGGGTAACGGCATCTTTTTCCAGCTGACGGATGTGACGGGCAGTCACACGACGACCGGTTTCAACAACCACGGCACCATTGGCCACGATGTCGAAGGTCGCAGTTTCGCCACGCAGGCGCTCCGGCACCAGATCCATCATCAACTTGCCATCTTTGACCTCGAAACCGATGGTTTCGAAGAAGGTGGCCAGGATCTCTTCGGAAGTGAAGTCCAGGGCGCGCAGAATGATGGATGCCGGCAGTTTGCGACGACGGTCGATACGGACAAACAGGTTGTCTTTCGCATCGAACTCGAAGTCCAGCCAGGAGCCACGGTAGGGGATAACGCGAGCGTTATACAGCACCTTACCGGATGAATGTGTTTTGCCTTTATCGTGGTCGAAGAAGACGCCCGGGCTGCGGTGCAGCTGGGAAACGATAACCCGCTCGGTACCATTGATAACAAAGGTGCCGTTCTCGGTCATGAGCGGAATTTCGCCCATGTATACTTCTTGTTCCTTGATGTCTTTGACGGTGCCGGCAGCTGCTTCACGGTCGTACAGAACCATACGAAGCTTGACACGCAGCGGCGCGGAGTAGGTCACTCCACGGATCTGGCATTCTTTTACGTCAAATACCGGCTCACCCAGGCGATAGCTGACATACTGAAGCTCAGCACTACCGGAGTAACTGGTGATCGGGAAAACGCTACGGAAAGCGGCCTCTAGGCCATATTCACCTTCCGGGTCAGCCTCGATGAACTGCTTGAAGGAGTCCAGCTGAATGGACAACAGATAAGGCGTGTCCAGTACCTGGTCTCGCTTACCGAAGTCCTTACGAATGCGTTTTTTTTCGGTATAAGAGTAAACCATAGGGTTCCTCAGCTCGCTGATAAGTGACCCACTCTGTCCCGCGGGACAGCTCTGTCTCAACACCGTTTTGTGTTGGCCCGGACGAAAGAAGACAGTCCGGATTGCTGGTGCACCGAGAGTCGTAAACGGTGTGAAATGCTCTCAGTCTACAGCGCAAAAAGGCTGGTGAACAAAAATTCACCAGCCCTAGCCTGTTTTATCAGGCTAATCTACATAAATGCAGATTATTTGATCTCAACAGAAGCACCGGCAGCTTCCAGCTCTTTCTTCAGAGCTTCAGCTTCGTCTTTGGAGACGGCTTCTTTCAGGTTAGCCGGAGCAGCTTCTACCAGATCTTTGGCTTCTTTCAGGCCCAGACCGGTAGCGCCACGAACGGCTTTGATAACGGCAACTTTGTTAGCACCGGCAGCAGTCAGAACTACGTCGAACTCGGTCTTCTCTTCTACTGCTTCAGCAGCAGCCGGGCCAGCCATTACGGCAGCAGCGGCAGAAACACCGAACTTCTCTTCCATAGCTTCGATCAGCTCAACAACTTCCATTACGGACATGGAAGCAACGGCTTCGATGATTTGGTCTTTAGTGATAGACATGACAAAAATTCCTGATGTTGAATAAACTCAAACAGCCTAGATAGGCGAGAATCAAGCAGCAGCTTGCTTCTGGTCGCGAACAGCAGCGATAGTACGAACCAGCTTGCCAGCAGAGGCTTCCTTCATGGTAGCCATCAACTTCGCAATTGCTTCTTCGTAAGTCGGCAGCGTGGCCAGACGATCAATTTGTGCTGCGGCGATAAACTCACCGTTAAAAGCGCCAGCCTTGATTTCGAACTTTTGGTTCGCTTTGGCAAACTCTTTGAACAGACGAGCAGCAGCGCCCGGGTGTTCGTTAGAGAAAGCAATCAAGGTAGGACCGGTAAATGCGTCGTTCAGGCACTCGTATTCGGTACCTTCTACCGCGCGACGCAGCAGGGTGTTACGCACAACGCGCATGTACACACCGGCTTCACGAGCGGTTTTACGCAGGACGGTCATCTTGTCTACAGTGACACCGCGAGAATCGGCAACAACTGCAGAAAGAGCGCCTTTGGCAGCTTCGTTGACTTCAGCAACAATTGCCTTTTTGTCTTCGAGTCCCAATGCCATTGGCTTAACTCCTGGATTGAATCCGGGTCAAATGACCCAGTACTGACACATCCCCCCTACCTTTACAACAGAGGGGAACGATGCGGTAGCAGGATTCCAGAAGAGAAAGAATCTTTCTCGCTGGGTTTCCGGCACCGTCTACGCAGGAAACATTAAGGCTTTGCAGCCTCCTGCGGTCTTGGACGGAGGTCGAAACCCCCAACCAATCAAGGCGCAAAATTATAGATTAAATTTTGCGCCTTGTAAAACCCATCAATTAGGCCTGAGCTTCCAGAGAAGCTTGGTCTACGGCAACACCGGCACCCATGGTGGTGGAGATGCTGACTTTCTTGATGAATTGACCTTTGGCGGAAGAGGGCTTGCCTTTTTTCAGGGCAACCAGCAGAGCTTCCAAGTTTTCTTTCAGCTGAACTTCGTTGAAAGAAACCTTACCCAGAGTGGTATGGATGATACCATTCTTGTCGTTACGGTAACGAACCTGACCAGCCTTGGCGTTCTTGACGGCTTCGGCAACGTTCGGGGTTACAGTACCAACTTTCGGGTTCGGCATCAGACCGCGCGGGCCCAGGATTTGACCCAGTTGACCAACAACGCGCATGGCATCCGGGGATGCGATAACTACGTCGAAGTTCATCTCGCCTTTCTTGACCAGATCGGCCAGGTCATCCATACCTACCAGGTCAGCACCGGCAGCTTTGGCAGCTTCGGCGTTGGCACCTTGGGTAAATACGGCAACGCGAACGTCACGACCGGTACCGTGCGGCAGTACAGTTGCACCACGTACGTTCTGGTCAGATTTACGAGCGTCGATACCCAGATTGACAGCAACGTCAACGCTTTCAACGAACTTGGCGGTAGCCAGTTCTTTCAGCAGGGCAATGGCTTCGTTGATGGAGTACTCTTTGGTACCGTCAACTTTTTCGCGAATAACGCGCATACGCTTGGACAGTTTAGCCATTGTCTTACTCCTCCACTACCAGACCCATGGAACGAGCGGAGCCGGCGATGCAACGTACTTTTGCATCCAGATCGGCACCGGTCATATCCGGCTCTTTGGTCTTGGCGATTTCTTGCAGCTGGGCAACGGTCACCTTACCAACCTTGTCTTTGTTCGGCTTGGAAGAACCAGACTTGATGCCAGCAGCTTTCTTCAGCAGGAAGGAAGCAGGCGGAGTCTTGGTTTCGAAGGTGAAGGAACGGTCGCTGTAAACGGTGATCACGACCGGAGTCGGTGAACCTTTTTCCAGCTTCTCTGTACGAGCGTTGAACGCCTTACAGAATTCCATGATGTTCACACCGTGTTGACCCAGTGCAGGACCAACGGGAGGAGACGGGTTGGCTGCACCAGCAGCAACCTGCAGCTTGATATAAGCTGTGACTTTCTTAGCCATTAGGAAATTACCTCAAAAATGGGTTCTAGCGCCTCGGAGACATGCTCCTGCAAACGGCTCCCCAACTAATAAAGGGGCAGCGAATTATAGAGATATTCGCTGCCCCTGACAACTGTTGAGTGAACAGAAATCAATCAGCCCTTTTCGACCTGACCAAAATCCAGCTCAACCGGAGTAGAACGACCGAAGATCAGTACAGAGACCTTCACGCGGCTCTTCTCGTAATCCACCTCTTCAACGGTACCGTTGAAGTCGGCAAACGGACCATCGGCAACCCGCACCATTTCGCCCGGTTCAAACAGGGTTTTCGGACGCGGCTTGTCGTGGGCATCCTGCAGACGGTTCAGGATGGCATCGGCCTCTTTATCGGAGATCGGTGCCGGACGGTCGGAGGTACCGCCGATGAAGCCCATTACACGCGGTACGTTGCGTACCAGGTGCCATGTGGTTTCATCCATGATCATCTGGACCAGGACATAACCCGGGAAAAACTTGCGCTCACTCTTGCGCTTCTGGCCTGCACGCATCTCGACCACTTCTTCGGTCGGGACCAGTACTTCACCGAACATGTCTTCCATGCCATGCATCTTGATATGTTCACGCAGGGATTTGGCAACACGGCCTTCATAGCCGGAAAACGCCTGCACGACATACCATCTCATACGCTGTTCACGTTGTTCAGTCATGGCTTATCCTTACACACCGGTAATCAGGTTGACCAACCAGACCAAGGCGCCGTCCAGAACGAACAGCAGCAGCCCCATCACGGCGGTCACCGCCAGCACAATCAGGGTTGTCTGAATGGCTTCCTGACGGGTTGGCCATACGACCTTGCGGACTTCCAGGCGAGACTCACGGGCGAATGCCAGCGTAGCCTTTCCCTTGGTGGTTTGCAGGGCTACTGCACCAGCAGCAGCGACGACAACGACCACACCCAGGGCGCGGACGGCAGCGACAACATCGTTGAGCAGGTAATTACCCACTACAGCAGCCGCCAGGATAATGAAAACCAGGCCCCAAAGCAGGGTATCCTTGCTTCCGCCCTGGCTCTCAGAACTAACACTCATACAACCCACCTGTATCTGACGTAACCAAAGACACAAAAGCCCCGTACGAGACGAGGTATATGGCAGGGGCGGCAGGACTCGAACCCGC
>NZ_LFCS01000024.1:0-19768 GCF_001887375.1 Aeromonas sp. SCS5 | reverse complement strand
TGCTCTACCAACTGAGCTATTCCCGCATTACTGCTTTCGTGCCAGTTGCCTGACAACGAGGCGCATTATACGTACCCCGAGCGACAGTACAACCCTTTTTTCGCATTTAAGCGCCGCAACCGGATCGTTTGCTCACCCTTTAGACGGGTTGCTGCAAAATCAGCCGTTCAGCTGTGACCAACCAAGCGAATTTGGGATAAAGTCGTTGAAATGATTACGCTTTAGTTCGAGACTTGAGCCGCTTAATAACCGGATTCTCAATTGAAATTCACAAGATGAAATGGATCTTCAGGCTTCGTGGACTCAGGCCGCAACTAATGCTGGCTTTTTTCATGTTGGGAATGGTGCCATTCCTGGTCGTCACCCTCTTCTTCCTCTACAGCCACGGCAAGGACCTCACCACCCAGACCTCCAACCATCTGGTCTCCGTTCGCAACATCAAAAAGAGCCAGCTTGAGGATTACTTCAACAACCTCAAGGAGCAGATCACCAACTTCTCCCAGCAGGACTTTGCGGGCAACAGTATCGGTCGCTTCTACGGTTTTGCCGGTGCCTTTGAAAAACTGGGCACCACGCCGCAAGAGGCCCGTGCCCGGGCACAGGCCCGCTATGTGCCGGGCTCCTGGGATCAGCTGCAAAAGCCGGATCCCGAAGTCGAAATCGAACCCTCTATCAGTGCCCTCATTCTGGCTGACGAGATGTATGGCCGGGTGCATCAGCGCTTTCATCGCGGCTACGCCGACATGGTGCGCAAATCCAACTACAGCGACATCTTTCTGGTCGACCTCAACGGCGATATCGTCTATTCGGTCACCAAACACCCCAACTTTGCCACCAACCTGCTCTCCGGCCCCTATCAGAGCAGTGGCCTCGGTCAGACCTTCGCCAAGATCAAGCGGCGCCTCGATGGCGGCCAGAAACCGCAACAGATTTTCGAATTCACCGACTTTGGCCGCAACGAGCTGACCGGTCAGGTGGTCGCCTACATGGCCGCCCCCGTGATGCAGTACGACTATGTGCGCGGGGTGGTCATCTTCGAGCTGCTGCCAGACAAGCTCAACCAGATCATGGCGGAGCGGGAGGGACTCGGGAAAACCGGCGAGACCATTCTCATCGGCCCCGACAAACGGATGCGGGCCGATGCCTGGCTGGCGCCGGAGTACAGCGTCGAGAACAGTTTCAGCCAGAATTTCCGCCTGCTGCAGACCCCTCTCGTCACCAAGACCCTCTCTGGCGAGCAAGGGGTCGGGCTGTTTCGCTCCTATCAGGATGACGATGTACTCGCCGCCTACACCCAGGTGAAGGTATTCGATACCGAGTGGGCCTTTATCGCCGAGATCTCCACCCGCGAAGCCTATGCCCCGATCCGCCAGCTGGAGACGCTGGTCATCGTGCTGGGGGCTGGCTCCCTGCTGCTGCTGATCCTCTTCTCCCGCTGGCTCTCCCACTCCATCACGGCGCCGCTGCGCTCCCTGACCGAGGCGGCCGAGCAGGTTGCCGATGGTGCACTGGATCACCCCATCGCCATCGAACGCACCGGCGATGACATCGACCGGCTGGCGCAGGCGTTTCGCCATATGCAGCGCTCGGTGAAGGAGAAGATCGAACTCATCGAACAGCAGACCATAGAGCTGCAGCAGCAGGTCAAGCTGACCCACAAGCAGAACCTCAGCCTGCAGCAGGCGGACAAGCTCAAGGATGAACTGCTGGCCAATACCTCCCACGAGCTGCGTACCCCCATCCACGGCATCAAGGGGATGGCCGAGTCGATGCTCGCCAGCCAGCAGGATTTGACCGAGGGGCAGCAGAAACAGCTTGGCCTCATCATCAAGAGCGCCGACGGTCTGGCCCGTCTGGTGGACGATCTGCTTGACTACCACCAGATGCGCTACGGCCAGCTGGAGATCCACCCCCAGCCAGTCTCCTCCAAGGGGGTCATCCGGCTGGTGCTCGACCTCTGCCAGCATCTGGTGCAGGCTAAACCCCTCACTCTGGTGGATATCAGCCCGGCCGAGCTGCCCCCCGTGCTGGCCGACGAACAGCGCCTCGAACAGGTGCTCTACAATCTGGTCGGCAACGCCATCAAGTACACGCCGCAGGGCAAGGTGGTGCTGAGCGCCATGGTGGAGGGCAACTTCCTGCGCATCAAGGTGACCGATACCGGTATCGGCATCTCCCCCGATCATCTGGAGCATATCTTCGAACCGCTAGTGCAGATGAGCCCGGAGGTAAGCAAGCAGGGAGCCGGCCTTGGCCTCTCCATCACTCGCCAGCTGGTGCACTTGATGGGTGGCGAGCTGAGCGTGCAGAGCGAGCCAAGCGTCGGCTCCACCTTTGCCTTCACCCTGCCGCTCGCGACTGGCAAGAGCGCCCCGCTGACTCAGGGCAGCCGTCAGATAGAGCTGCAACTGGTGCGCCAGCAGCCGCTCATCCTGCCCGACTGGGAGAGCGAGGATCTGCCTCCGCCGCCCGAAGGGGCCCCCCTCATCCTGGTAGTGGATGACGAACCAATCAATCTGCACATCCTGCGTCACCTCTTGCAGCCCTGCGGCTATCGCATTCTGCCCAGCAGCGATGGCCACGATGCGTTGGCCAAGCTCACCCAAGAGCCGGTGGATCTCATCCTGCTCGATGTGATGATGCCGACCCTCTCCGGCTTCGATGTCTGCCGCCGGCTCCGGGAGCATCATCCCAAAGAGAAGCTGCCGGTACTACTGCTCACCGCCCTCAACCAACCCAAGGATATCGAGGAAGGATTCAACGCCGGCGCCAACGACTATCTGGTCAAACCCTTCTGCAAAGAGGAGCTGTTCGCCCGGGTCAAAGCCTTGCTGGAGGCCAAGGCGGGGCGAGCCTCTCTGGTAGAGAACCGCTTGCTCAAACAGGAGATAGAGCACCGCCTCACCCTGCAGGAGCGACTCCATCAGGATCAGATGCGCCTGCTGGCCCTGCTCGGCGAAGGGGCCGACCCTATGCTCTTTATCGACGAGCAGGGCACAGTGCTGTTCGCCTCCCGGGTACTGGCTCGCCTGCTGGGTCAGGAGCCGGAAAACATGGAGGGACAAGCTATCGACGAGTGGCTGGCCGAGCCACTGAAAGAGCAGTGGCCCGATCTGGCTGGCCAGCGGGAGCATATTGTGGAATTTCTGGTGGCAGGCCAGAAAGATGAGCTCAACGCCCGCGCCCTGCCCATCACCCTCGGGGGGCAAGCGGCCTTTGCCCTTACCTTTACCACTGAACAACGCCAGGATGAGAGCCGCATCGTGGCGCTGGAGAATGCCCTCAAAAACCTCTCCCGTCAGGCCATCATCGAAGATGAGCAGCTGCTGGGCGAGCTGAGCCGACTGGGCGGCGAATTCCGCTCGCTGGCCGACAACCTCATTCGCCAGCAGGATGACGAGCCCCTGCGCCGCGCCTTGGTGGAGACCATGCAGCTCACCCTGGATGCCTGGCAGCAGGGCACCGGCAAGGGCAAAATCGTGCTGGCTGAGAAGAGCAAGCTGTGGCGCGTCTACATGGACAGATCCAGCCCGCAGACTCGCACCCTCGACAAGTACCTCAATCTGGACACCCTGCCCAAATCGCCGCGCTGGAAGACGGTCGTTGCCACCACCGAGTATGTGCTGGGCCACTGCCCGCTCAACGAGCAACAGCGCCAGCAGTTGCAACAGAGTGCCCAGACCCTGCGTCAGCTTGCCAACCGCAAGGTGTGAGTCGGCGCAGGATGCGCGCTGGCTCACACTTGGCAAACCGGTTTCTTTTTCCAGCAAAACAAAGCCCGATATCCCCCCTGAAATCCGAGCCGATCCACGTCACATATTTGTCATGAACGTTGTTTTCAAGGCGACTTTTAGCGCAGAGAGAACTAACTTAACGATATGATTTACAACAGATAAAAATCAATTTTGACGAAATTGACGTAAGGCCCGGGATTTTTACGAAAACAACGAAATCAACAGTTGTTGTTTTCCTGTTAACTCTGTTTTGCTAAGGGCGTTGGAAAACAAAACGACAAGGGTGCAGACACCCAACCAACAACGAGGGCCGGTCTCATCAGCATGCGAAACCGGTGCTCACACAAACAAGGCGAACCCTCGGGAATGCCAAAAAAATAAGAAAGGAAAACATATGCTTGCCAAAGTATCCAAAATCTCTACCGCTGTAATGCTGGGAACCATGATGCTTGCCGGTGCTGCCGGCAATGCCATGGCTGCCGAAAACAAGACTGTGCTGACCATGGTTGCACAGCAGGAAACCGCCTGGGTCAAGAACTTCAACCCCTTCCTGCAAGCAGGCCTGCTGCACACTACCCGTCACTTCATCTATGAACCGCTGGTGATCTTCAACGATATGCAGGGTGGCAAACCCGTCTATCGTCTGGCCACCAACTACGAGTTCAGCAAAGACCTGAAATCCGTCACCTTCGATCTGCGTGACGGCGTGAAGTGGTCAGATGGTCAGCCCTTTACTGCTGATGACATCCTGTTCTCCTTCAATCTGGTCAAAGCCAACAAGGCGCTGGATGAGCGCTCAATCTGGACCCAGATCAAGAGCGTCGAGAAGCTGGCCCCGAACAAGGTCAAGTTCGACCTGACCGAGGTCAACACCAACGTGGTGAACGATCTGGTACTGGTGCCCATCGTACCGGAGCATCAGTGGAAGTCGGTGAAAGACCCGGTTGCCTTTACCAACGACAAACCGGTCGGTACCGGCCCCTTCACCGAAGTGGAGAACTTCTCCGCCCAGCTCTACACCCAGTGCCGCAACCCGCACTACTGGGATAACGCCAACCTCTCCATCGACTGTATCCGCATGCCGCAGATGGCCACCAACGATCAGGTGCTGGCTGCTGTGATGAAGGGCGACATCGACTGGTTCGGCTCCTTCGTACCGGATATCGAGCGTCTCTACGTCGGCAACGATCCGAAGAACAACAAGTACTGGTTCCCGGCCTCCGGTACCGTAGCGTTCAACGTCAACTTCCAGACCAAAAACCCGGGCAACCACGAAGCCTTCAATGACGTCAACTTCCGCCGCGCCTTCTCCATGGCGATGGATCGCCAGTCCATGGTGGATATCGCGGGCTACGGCTACCCGACCGTCAACGAATACCCGTCAGGGCTTGGCAAGGCGTTCGCCTCCTGGAACAACCCGGATGTGGACAAGAAATACGGCAAGTTCAACAAGTACGATCTGGAAGGGGCCAAGGCCCTGTTGAAACAGGCTGGCTACAAGGATTGTGACGGCGACAAGTTCCTCGACACCCCGAGCTGCAAAAAGATTGAGTTCAAGGTACTGGTGCCGAATGGCTGGACCGACTGGGTCAACACAGTACAGATCGGCGTGGAAGGGCTGCAGGCACTGGGCCTGAATGCCAAGACCGCCACCCCGGAAGCGACCGTCTGGACCGAGAACCTCATCACTGGCGACTTTGATGTGGCGCTGCAGGGCTACTTTGCCGGTGCCAACCCGCACAAGTACTTCGAGACCGCCTTCCACTCCCGCAACATGGGTGAGCGTGGCAACCGCTTTGCGGCTCCCCGCTACAAGGATCCCGAGCTGGACAAACTGATCGACGACTTCACCCAGACCGCCGATGCAGCCAAGCAGAAGGACATCATGTTTGCGATTCAGGAGCGGGTCGGTGCCAACCAGACCATCATCCCGGTCTTCAACAACCCGACCTGGTATGAGTACAGCACCAAGCGTTTCCACGGCTGGTTCAGCGCTGACAACCCGGTTGCCAAGCCGCAGCTCCACCCGGACACCCCCGAGCGTCTGCTGCACATCCTGGCACTCAAGCCAAACAGCTAAACAATCCCGGCCCCCTGCGGGGGGCCATCTTCCCCGTTGATCCCCCCTTCTGCCCGCATCTGCCGGGGTTGGGGTAGCCATGCCCGACGCGGGGCGGACTTGCAGTAAAAGGTATCATCATGGGATTCATACTGAGACGCTTTTCCTTCTATCTGGTTGCCTTTCTGGTAGCCGCCACCATCAACTTCCTGTTACCCCGAGCCATGCCAGGGGATCCTGTCTCCGTGATGTTTGCCCGCGCTGGCGCCATGATGGAACCCGCCGCACTGGAAGCGCTCAAGGCCACCTTCGGCTTTGTGGACGGCCCCATCGGCACCCAGTTTCTTACCTATGTGAAGAGTGTCTTCACCTGGGATCTCGGCACCTCGGTGCGCTTCTATCCGCAGCAGGTCTCGGACGTGCTGGGCCGCGCCATCGGCTGGACCCTGTTTCTGGTGGGCACCTCCACCATTCTGAGTTTCTCTGTCGGCTCTATCGTCGGCATCTTCGCCGCCTGGTATCGCGGCGGACGGATGGACAGCATCCTCTCCCCGCTCACTCTGGTGATGCAGGCGATTCCGCCGGTTGTGGTCTCCCTGCTTGCCCTGTTCCTGTTCGGGGTGAGTCTTGAATGGCTGCCGATTGGCTACGCCTACAGCCCGGAGATCACGCCGGACTGGGGCTGGGAGCACATCAAGAGCATCCTGACCCACGCCATCATGCCGGTCGGTACCCTGGCCATGGTGCAGGTGGGGGGCTTTCTCATCACCATGCGTAACAACATGATCAACCTGCTGGGCGAGGATTACATCACCATGGCCAAGGCCAAGGGGCTCTCCAGCAACCGGGTGATCTTCAACTACGGCGCCCGCAACGCCATTCTGCCCAGCGTCACCGCCCTCTCCATGGCGCTCGGTTTCGTTATCGGTGGATCTCTCATCACCGAGGTTATCTTCAACTATCCCGGCCTGGGCCTGACCCTCTATCAAGGCATTCTGGCCCGCGACTACCCTCTCATTCAGGGGCAGCTGCTCATCATGACCATCACCATGCTCAGCTTCAACTTCCTGGCCGACGTGCTCTACGTCTTCCTGGATCCCCGTCTGCGTACAGGAGGCAAATAAGATGCGTATGCCGACCATTCTCAAAATCCTGCTGGGCAACAAGAAGGCTGCCTGCGGCCTCATCATCGTCGTTACCTTCGTGCTGATGGCGCTGTTTGCCCCCCTGCTGGCCAGCAACGAGCCGACCAAACGGGTTGCCCGTCCCCACCAGCCGCCCAGCGCCGAGTTCGTAATGGGCACCACCCGCATGGGCCACGATATCTGGTCCCAGTTCACCAATGGCGCCCGTATCTCCTTGCTGGTGGGCTTTAGTGCAGGCCTGCTGGTCTGCACCCTGGCCGTCGCCATCGGCATCACCGCCGGCTACTTTGGTGGTCTGGTGGACGAGTGCCTCACCTTCCTGATGAACGTGGTACTGGTGATCCCCAACCTCCCCTTGCTACTGGTGCTGGCAAGCTTTATCGGGGAGGCGTCACCGGCGGTCATTGCGGTGATAATAGGGTTGACCTCGTGGGCCTATGGCGCACGGGTGATCCGCGCCCAGACTCTGGCGCTACGCGAAAAAGAGTTCGTCATCGCCGCCGAAGTGCTGGGCGAGCCGGCCTGGCGCATCATTCTGGTGGAGATCCTGCCCAACCTCATCTCCATCATCGGGGTGAGCTTTATCGGCTCCATCATCTACGCCATCGTCACCGAAGCGACCCTGGAGTTCCTCGGCCTTGGCGACCCGACCGTGGTGAGCTGGGGCATCATGCTCTACAACGCCCAGACCTCCAGCGCCATTCTGGTCGGCGCCTGGTGGGAGATCCTGGCCCCCTGCTTTGCCATCGCCACCCTGGGTGCTGGTCTGGCCCTGCTCAACTTCGCCATCGACGAGATCGCCAACCCGCAGCTGCGCTCCCACAAAGGGCTCAACCGCTGGAAAAAACTCGCCGCGCCAACCCCTTCTGCGGTATCAGCTGTACAGGAGAAGACAGCATGAACAAGCATCCCCTGCTGTCAGTACGCAATCTTTGCGTCGACTACATCACCGAAAATGGCGACGTGCGCGCCGTCAACTCGGTGAGCTTCGATATCAAACAGGGCGAGATCTTCGGCCTCGCCGGTGAGTCGGGCTGCGGCAAATCCACCGTCGCCTTCTCGGTGGCCCGGCTGCACAAGCCGCCCGCCTACATCAGCGGTGGCGAAATCCTGTTCAAGGGGGAGAACATCCTCCACTACAACGACGAGCGGCTTCGCTCCTATCGCTGGCAACAGGTGTCGGTGGTGTTCCAGTCCGCCATGAACGCCCTGAACCCTGTGCTGCGGATGGAGGAGCAGTTCTGCGACGTGCTGCTGGCCCACAACCCCAGCATGACCCGCTACGAGGCGATCAAGCGAGCGCAGGAGCTGCTTACCATCGTCGATATCCACCCGAGCCGGCTCAAGGATTACCCGCACCAGTTCTCCGGCGGCATGCGCCAGCGGCTGGTGATTGCCATCGCCATGGCGCTCAACCCCGAGCTCCTGATCATGGATGAACCGACCACAGCACTCGATGTGGTGGTGCAGCGGGAGATCCTGCAGAAGGTCTATGCCCTGAAAGAGAAGTTCAACTTCTCCATTCTGTTCATCACCCACGACCTCTCCCTGATGGTGGAGTTCTGCGATCGCATCGGCATCATGTATGCCGGTGAGCTGGTGGAGGTTGCCCCCTCCAAAGCGATCCTGACCGCGCCGCTGCACCCCTATACCAAGGGGCTCGGCAACTCCTTCCCGCCCCTACACGGGCCGAAGAAGGTGCTGGAGGGGATCCCGGGCACACCGCTCAACCTGCTGGAGGTGCCGGTCGGCTGCCGCTTTCAGGCCCGCTGCGGCAAGGTGCACGATCGCTGCCGTCAGGAGTACACCAGATTGGCCGAGATCCGCCCCGGGCAACAGACCGCCTGCCATCTCTATGACGTGCAGGATGAACAACAAGATCCCCTGATCTATCTGGACAAGGCCGCTGGCTGTTAAGGATGTCTGTCATGCAAATCGCCAAAACCGATGCACCCATCATCGAAGTCCAGCACCTCTACAAGGACTTCCCCGTCAACTCCAATGCCATCAAGAGTGGCAAGATGCGGGCGCTCTCCGACATCACCTTCAACCTGCACCGGGGCCGCGCCCTGGCTGTGGTGGGAGAGTCCGGCTCCGGCAAGAGCACCATCGCCAAGATCATCGCCAAGATGTACAAGCTCAGTGCCGGGCGCATTCTCTATCGCGGCCACGATCTGGAGGAGTTCAACAAGGGCACCGCCCTGCTGGATTATCGCCAGAGCGTGCAGATGGTGTGGCAAGATCCGTTCGGTTCGCTCAACCCGACCCACACCATCTACCACCACATCGCCCGCCCCCTGCTGCTGCACAGCAAGGTGATCGACAAGAGAGATCTGCCCGACATGGTCTACGCCCTGCTGGAGAAGGTCGGCCTGACTCCCGCCAAGGCAACGGCGGCCAAATATCCGCATCAGCTCTCCGGCGGCCAGCGCCAGCGGGTCAACATCGCCCGCAATCTGGCGGTGGAGGCGGAAGTGGTACTGGCAGACGAGCCCACCTCCATGCTCGACGTCTCCATTCGCATCGGCATCCTCAACCTGATGGAGCAGATGAAGGATGAGCTTGGCGTCTCCATGCTCTACATCACCCACGACATCGCCACCGCTCGCTACGTGGCGGAAGATCTGGCGGTCATGTATGTGGGTCACATGGTGGAGTGGGGCGAGGTGGACGAGATCCTGCACCACCCGCAGCACCCCTACACCCAGCTGCTCATCTCGGCGGTGCCCGACCCCGAGAAGAGCATCCACGCCGAGCTTGAGGGCGGACGAAAAGGGGAGATCCCGCTCTGGACGCCGGAATCCTGCGGTTGCCCCTTTGCCGGGCGCTGCAATCAGGCGATGCCCCGCTGCAAGGAGAGTCTGCCAGCCATCACCAGGCTTGCCGACAACCACTTCGTGCGTTGCTACCTCTACGAGTGATGGTGAGCCTTAGACCGGCCGGACTGCACAGTCCGGCCATGCCTCGATTCGGGGCGGCCATAGCCCCGTGATGTGCCTCACCGCCCGGCGGTGAACCACAGGAGTAATACCTTGATGGAACTCTTGATCAATCAGGTGGGCTACGAGTGCGACGGGCACAAGGTAGCCCTGCTGCAAGCCTCCCCCGCCCATGATCTCGGCGGCTACGTCAGGCTGCAACGCCTCGATGATGGCCAGATCCTGTTTGAAACCCCGCTGCAAGCGGCTGGCAGCGTCCCCGGCTGGCAGGGCCGTGCTTACTGGCGCGCCGACTTCTCCGCATTCAAGGAGCCCGGCCACTATCGGCTGGAGGCGATCACTGCCCAAGGCATTGTCCGCTCGACCCGTTTTGCCATCGGCCAGGATCTGCTGGCCAGCCGCTGCCTCTCCGATGTCATTCACTACTTCAAGGGGCAGCGCGCCAGTGGCATCTTTGATCGGGCCGACCGCAGCGCCCGCCTGTTTGGCACCGACCAGCACAGGGATGTACATGGCGGCTGGTTCGATGCCAGCGGCGACATGAGCAAATACCTGAGCCACCTCTCCTACGCCAACTACCTCAACCCCCAGCAGACCCCCATGGTGGTGTGGTCGCTGCTCAAGTGCCGGGAACTGCTGACCCCGCGCCGCGATATCGACGGGGTCAACCTCTGCAAGCGGCTCAATGACGAGGCGCTGCACGGCGCCGATTTCCTCTGCCGGATGCAGGATGAATCGGGCTTCTTCTACATGACCCTGTTCGACAAGTGGAGCAAGGATCCCGCCCAGCGCGAGCTGTGCGCCTATGCCACCCAGCAGGGGATCAAATCCGCCAACTGGCAGGCCGGTTTCCGCCAGGGGGGCGGCATGGCCATCGCCGCGCTGGCCCGCGCTGCCCGCGAGCACATCGGCGGTGACTTCGATACCAACCATTACGCCGAGGCGGCCAAACGCGGCTACCTGCATCTGCGTGAGCATAACCTTGCCTATCTGGACGACGGGGTCGAAAACATCATCGACGACTACTGCGCCCTGCTGGCGGCGGTGGAGCTGACCCGCACCTTCGGCTCCGAGTGGCTGAATGAGGTGAGAGCCCGCGCCAGCAAGCTCTGCGCCCGTCAGCGCATTCATCCGGAGCTGGGTCACTACTGGTCGGCCAACGAGGATGGCTCGCGCCCCTACTATCACGCCGCCGAAGCGGGGCTGCCGGTGCTGGCGCTGCTGGAATATCTGGGCGTAGAGCCGGATCAGGGGCACCAGGCCCGGGTACAAACCGTGGTGGAGCAGGCGCTGGCCGCCGAGTTGGCGCTCTGCGCACGGGCGGGTAACCCCTTCTCCCTCGCCCGACAATATGTCAAAGGGGTGGATGAAGCGCCGCGCGTCAGCTTCTTTATGCCTCACAACAACGAATCCGGTTACTGGTGGCAGGGGGAGAATGCCCGGCTGGCCTCGCTGGCCGCGATGGCCTTTGCCGCCGCGGCACAGTTGCCTCTACAGAACAGGTTGCTGCGCACTTTCGGTCAGCACCAGCTCGACTGGATCCTCGGGCAAAACCCCTTTAACGCCTGCATGCTGACCGGTCACGGCATCAATAACCCCACCTATACCGCCGGTTATCCCAATGCGCAGGGGGGCATCTGCAACGGCATCACCTCAGGGTTTGATGACGAAATTGAGGTGGCCTTTATTCCGGAGGAGTACAGGGAACGGCTGGATCAGAACTGGCGTTGGGGCGAGCAGTGGATCCCCCATGCAGCCTGGTTTGCCCTTGCCATCAGCTGGCAAAATGCCGCAGGAGGTCGCCATGATTGAGTACTGGGTCGGGGTCGATGGCGGTGGCACCCACACCCGCGCCCGCATTCGGGATCGAGCCGGCAAGCTGCTCGGCGAAGGGCGCGCCGCCGGCTCCAATCTTGAGCTGGGGATCCCTCACGCTCATGCAAATGTGCTGGCCGCCATCGCCAGCGCTCGCCTTACGGCCGGACTCGGCATCGAGTGCGAACAACAGATGGGGGTCGGGCTGGCGCTCGCCTCCGCCGAGCTGGCCGACTGCTATCACGCCCTGCTCGAGATGCCCTTCCCCTTTGCGAGCGTCAAGCTCACCTCCGATGCCTTCGGCGCCAGCCTCGGCGCCTTTGGTGGTCGGGAGGGGGCCATTCTGATCGCCGGCACCGGTTCGGTCGGGCTGGTTTATCAGAATCACCAGATCCGCACCTGCTCCGGGCGGGGCTTTCCCATTTCGGATCTCGGCAGCGGCGCCTGGCTGGGCTTACGCGCCATCCAGCAATCCCTGCTCTGCCACGACGGCATCCTGCCCCCCAGCACCCTGGCCATCCGTTTGCTCGACCACTTCAAACGGGATCAGGCCGAGGTAGTGCGCTGGGCTGCTCGCGCCATTCCCGCCGACTACGGCCGCTTCGCCCCCTGGGTATTCGATGCGGCCAGCGACGGCGATGATCTCGCCAACCAGTTGCTGGATGAGACTTGCGCCCAGCTCACCATCCTGCTGGAGGGAATGAAGTTGCTGGGTGCCACCAAGATCGCCCTGCTGGGTGGTATCGGCACCCGCCTCGCCCCTCGCCTTGGCGAGCTGAACCTTGTGGCCCCCAGAAGCGATGCACTCGACGGGGCCATCCTGTTTGCCCAATCAGAGGATTATCCATGTCTACACCCCTGATCCACTCCCGGGTCACCCGACGTGACGGCGAGGATGTCTGGTTTGCCTTCACCCTGTCCAATCTGCCGGCAGAGGCTTGGAAGCTGCACTTCTGTCTGGCACGCCATATCGACCCGGAATCGCTGCAAGGGGGCGAGCTGGAGCGCCAGAGCGGCAGCTACAAGGTGCTGATCCCGCAGACTGGCAGCAACGAGATCCTGTTTTGCTGCCGCCAGACTCCCCTCAAAAAGATCTCCGACATGCCGCAGGGCTTCTTCCTGAGCCTGCCCGACGCCACCACAGGCCCCCAGCTGCTGCCGGTGACCCTGGCCGCAGAGGAGCTGGGGCTGGAAAACCCGCTCACCCGCAAGCCAGACCTGCCGGACGTCGAACCGCTGCCCGGCATAGTGCCGCAGCCCGCACATCTGACACTGCAGGAGGGATATTTTCGCCTCGCCGAGCGGGCCCACGTGAGCGCCATCCGCGATATCAGCGGCTTGCTTGGCCACTTCAACGAGCTCACATCGCTGGCACTGGAGCAGGATCACGACGCCGCGATCAGGTTGGTTGAGACAGCGCTGGCCCCCGAAGCCTACCAGCTCACCATCACCGAAGAGGAGATAGTGATTGCCGCTGCGGGCGAGAGCGGCTGGCGTCACGCTCTGGTCACGCTGGCCCAGTGGTATCTGCAGCACGGCGAGAGCCTGCCCTGCCTGACGCTGGAGGACAGCCCGCGCTTTGGCTTTCGCGCCATCTTTCTCGACTGCGCCCGCCACTTTCACAGCACGGCGACCATCAAGCGGCTGCTCAAGCTGATGAGCCTCTACAAGTTCAACCGCTTCCACTGGCATCTGACCGATGACGAGGGGTGGCGCCTCGAGATCAATGCCTTCCCCGAGCTCACCACGGTGGGTGCCTGGCGCGGCCATGAGCTGGCCATAGATCCGCAGCTGAGCGGTGGCCCCAGCCCCTACGGTGGCTACTACACCCAGAGCGAGGTGCGCGAGCTGGTGGCCTATGCCGAAGGGCTTGGTATCACCATCATCCCCGAAATCGACATTCCGGGTCACTGCCACGCCGCCATCAAGGCGCTGCCGGATCTGCTGGTGGAAGAGGCTGATCGCTCCCGCTACCGCTCGGTGCAGCACTTTGACGACAATGTGCTCAACCCCGCCCTCCCCGGCACCTACCGTTTTCTGGAAGCGGTGCTGGACGAGGTGTGCGAGCTCTTCCCCGGCCCCCAGATCCACATGGGGGGAGATGAAGTTCCAAGCGGCGTCTGGACCGACAGTCCCGCCTGCCAGCAGCTGATGACCGAGCAGGGCTACGCCGACTGCCGCGAACTGCAGGGCCATCTGTTGCGCCACTGCCAGCGCTATCTGGCCGCCAGAGGCAAACAGATGATCGGCTGGGAGGAGATCCTGCATGGGGACAAGGTGAGCCGCAAAGCGGCCATCTGCGCCTGGACCAGCTTTCAGGCTGGGCTGGACGCAGCCGCGGCCGGTTATCCGGTGGTAATGGCGCCCGCCCAGTTCCTCTATCTCGACCTCGCCTGGAGCGCCGATATTCACGAACCCGGCCTCTACTGGGCGGGCACCCTCAATCTGGAGCAGATCTACTCATGCGATCCTGCCCCAGCCGATTTCCATGCCAGCGATAACATCCTCGGGGTGCTGAGCCCCTTGTGGTCAGAATTGATCACCTCGCGCGATCGTCTCGACTACATGTTGTTCCCGCGCATGCTGGCCACGGCCGAGGTGGCCTGGAGCGAGCCCGCCCGCAAGGGATGGGAGCACTTCGCCGCCCGGCTGCCCGGCCAACTGCAGATCCTCGACCAGCTGCAGGTGCGCTACCGGATGCCACAGAGGTAATGTTGTCTTTACTTTGGCGGCCCTCAGGCCGCCTTTTTTATTCAGGCCCCACCATCCCCTGATATCAGATATTCCAACCTCTCCCACGCCTTGCTCCCGACCCCGCCGAGAAGCCACAATGACCCATCCACTCAACGGCAACAGCAGACTCTCCATGTATCACCCCTCCCATGAAAAAGTGGCCAGAATCGAGGCGATTATCGCGCTCATTCCTGCAGGCAAGGTGGCCAGCTACGGTCAGGTTGCCGATCTGGCGGGTCTACCCGGGCGGGCAAGGCTGGTGGGCAAGGTGCTGCGGGAGACCGACAAGGTGCTGCCATGGCACAGGGTGCTCGGCGCTGCCGGTACCATTTCGTTGCCCAAAGGGTCTGAAGGATTTGCCACCCAGGTCGGCTTGTTGCAGGAAGAGGGGGTTGCCGTGATTGGCGGGCGAGTCAGAATGCGGGATTGGCAGTGGCAGCCCGACCTGGCCGAGCTGCTGTTTTTACTGCCATTTTGATATTGTTCTTCACCTGAAGTGGTGATTGTTGGCCTGACGCTCACTCCAGCGGAGCCAGGATCTCGTCACTGCGTACCTGCACCGGAATGGTCTCATCTTCGCGCTGCAGCAGCACCAGCAAGCTCTGCCGGTCCACTTCCAGCACATAGGCCGCCCCTTCACGGGTCATGCAGCTCATGCCCGGCCGGATCTCGTGTATCTCCATCACCACCTCCCTGTTACAACGCTGCACTCCTTGCAGCTGGTACTCAGTATATGCTGCTCAACAAGCAAAGAGGCCCCTTGTCGGGGCCTCTTTCTCATCAGGCTTTCTTCGCCTTTGGCAAACTCTCTTGCCAGGTACCGTTATCGTAGTGAGCGGTCCAACCGGTCGCCTTGCCGTTGACCTCGGTCATTACGTACTGCTCCTTGGTCTTGCGACTGAAGCGCACGATGGCCGGGTTGCCATCCGGATCGGTGAGCGGGGCTCCCGCCAGATACTTGTGCTTGGCCGAGATGCGATCCTTGAAGCGCTTGAGCTCCTCCACCAGCGGCGCGCGGGTCTCGCGCGATTTGGGGAAGTTGCTGGCAGCCAGGAACAGACCGGCAGCCCCGTCGCGCAGCACAAAGTGGGCATCGGACTGGGTGCACTTGAGCTCGGGCAGCGGCACCGGATCCTCTTTCGGCGGCGCGATGTCACCGTTTTTCAGGATCTTGCGAGTGTTCTTGCAGGTCTCGTTGGTGCAGCCCATGTACTTGCCGAAACGACCGTTCTTGAGCTGCATCTCGCTGCCACAGCGGTCACACTCGATGCTCGGCCCTTCGTAGCCCTTGAGTTTGAACTGACCTTTTTCAATTTCGTAGCCATCGCAATCGGGGTTGCGACCACAGACGTGCAGCTTGCGGCTGTCGTCAATGATGTAGGCATCCATCGCGGTGCCACAGACACCGCAGCGGTGCTTGGCACGCAGCGCCTCGGTTTCAGCCTCTTCGCCGTCAGTGGCAGAGACAAATTCGTCGGCAGAGACCAGGTTGATGGTCTTCTTGCAGCGCTCTTTCGGCGGCAGGGCATAACCGGAGCAACCAAGGAAGACACCGGTGGTGGCGGTACGGATACCCATCTTGCGCCCGCAATCAGGGCAGTCGATATCGGTCAGCACCATCTGGTTGGCACGCATGCCACCCTCTTCCGGCGCCTTGTCCGCCTTCTCCAGCTCATGGGTAAACTCGGCGTAGAAGGCATCCAGCACCTTCTTCCACTCGAGGCTCCCTTCGGCGATGCCATCGAGCTTGTCTTCCATCTTGGCGGTGAACTCGTAGTTCATCAGCTCGACGAAGTTCTCGACCAGACGATCGGTGACGATCTCGCCCATCTTCTCGGCGAAGAAACGGCGACTGTCGACCCGCACATACCCGCGATCGACGATGGTGGAGATGATGGAGGCGTAGGTAGACGGACGACCAATGCCGCGTTTTTCCAGCTCGCGCACCAGCGCTGCTTCGGTGAAGCGGGCGGGCGGCTTGGTGAAGTGCTGACGCGGATCCAGTTTGACCAGTTTCAGAACCTCGCCGACAGTCACCGCCGGCAGCTGGCTGTCTTCGCCCTTGCGGCCCATCGGCGGCAGCGCCTTGGTCCAACCGGCGAAGCGCAGGGTACGGCCACGGGCTTTGAGCTCGAACTCGCCCGCCTTGACGGTCAGGGTGGAGGAGTCGTACTGAGCCGGGGTCATCTGGCAGGCGACAAACTGACGCCAGATGAGGTCGTACAGGCGCATCGCATCCGGTTCCATCCCTTCCAGCATCTCGGCAGTCACCAGCACACTGGAGGGGCGGATCGCTTCGTGGGCCTCCTGGGCATTGGCCTTGGCACCGTAGAGGTTAGGCTCGGCCGGCAGGTAGGCTGAGCCATACTGCTCGCCGATATATTCTCGCACCGCGTCCACTGCCTCTTTGCTGAGGTTGGTGGAGTCGGTACGCATATAGGTGATGTAACCCGCTTCATAGAGACGCTGGGCCATCATCATGGTCTTCTTGACCCCGAAGCTCAGCCGGGTAGAGGCCGCCTGCTGCAGAGTAGAGGTGATGAAAGGAGCAGAAGGCTTGGAACCGGTCGGCTTGTCTTCCCGGTTCACCACCTTGTAGTCGACCCCTTCCAGCGCTGCGACGGCGGCGAAGGTCTCGGCCTGGGTGACCGGCTTGAAGTCGGCGCCGTTGCGGCTGACTACTTCCATCCGCAGATCAGCCTTGTCACCAGTCAGCAGGTCAGCGTTGAGATCCCAGAACTCGACCGGCACGAACGCCTTGATTTCGCGCTCTTTATCGACGATCAGACGCACCGCGACGGACTGCACCCGGCCGGCAGAGAGGCCGCGCGCCAACTTTTTCCACAGCAGCGGAGAGACCATGTAGCCCACGACGCGGTCGAGGAAACGACGGGCCTGCTGGGCGTTGACGCGGTCAATGTTGAGCTCGGAGGGCTGGGCAAACGCCTCCTTGATGGCGGTCTTGGTGATCTCGTTGAACACCACGCGCTTGTAGCGGCTCTCGTCGCCACCGATGATCTCGCGCAGGTGCCAGGCGATCGCTTCCCCTTCTCTATCCAAGTCGGTTGCGAGATAGATGGTGTCTGCCTTCTCGGCCAGACTTTGCAACTCGCTGACCACCTTCTCCTTGCCGGGCAAAATCTGGTAGTTGGCCTGCCAGCCCGCGGTCGGGTTGATCCCCATCCGGGCAAACAGGGCTTTGCGCTCCTTGGCTGCCTTTTCGGTTTCGCTCAACTTGATGCCGCGAATGACGGGTTTCTTGGGCTCGGTGCTGGCGCTGCCGCTGGTGGGCAGATCGCGAACATGACCCACGCTGGATTTCACCACGTAGTCCTTGCCCAGATATTTGTTGATGGTCTTGGCCTTGGCCGGAGACTCCACTATGACCAGTGATTTGCCCATGCTGTAACTATTATCCTCATTGCACCCGACGGGGTTGGTGTGCGGTTTTGTGGGGCTGTATAAGAGATTTGACGGGAAAAAGCAATCTTGTGACTCAATTTGCCTGACCAGCCCCTACCGCGCTGCTTCTTTATTTATTAATGCGAAGGGTCAGCGTCGGGTGCAACCGCTTTTTCATTTTTCTGCCATACGGCCCCTCTTTTTATATCTGAAACGACATAAAAACGTCTGCTGGTTACCGGCTTGTTACAAAAACATAAAATCTCTTTATAATGGCCCCACCCCGACGCATTGTGCGCGGAAGGAATCCGCTACCCATCATAAAAATCGAAAGGATGTACTCAATGAAGCACTTCGAGGTCAATTTCGACGGACTGGTCGGCCCGACCCACAACTACGCCGGTCTCTCCTACGGCAACGTCGCCTCCCAGAACAACGCTCAGGAAGCCTCCAACCCGAAAGAGGCGGCCAAACAGGGGCTACGCAAGATGAAGGCGCTGACCGAGCTCGGCATGACCCAGGGGGTGCTGGCGCCACAAGAGCGCCCCGATCTTGCCACCCTGCGCCGCCTCGGCTTTACCGGCAGCGATGCCCGGGTGCTGGAACAGGCCGCCAAACAGGCTCCTGCCGTACTGGCCGCCTGCTATTCGGCCTCCAGCATGTGGACTGCCAACGCCGCCACCGTCTCCCCGAGTGCCGATACTCAGGATGGTCGCATTCACTTCACCCCCGCCAACCTGACCAACAAGTTTCACCGCTCCCTCGAGCCGGATGTCACTGGCCGGATCCTGCGCGCAGTGTTCAATAACGAGCGCCACTTCAGCCACCACCTCCATCTGCCGGAGAACGATCACTTCGGCGATGAGGGGGCAGCCAACCACACCCGGCTCTGCCGCGCCTATGGCGAAGCGGGTGTCGAGCTGTTCGTCTATGGCCGCAGCGCCTTTGATCTCTCCCGCCCGGCACCAAAGCGCTATCCGGCCCGCCAGACTCTGGAGGCAAGTCAGGCCATCGCCCGCCTGCATGGTCTTGATGAGGAGAGCGTGGTCTTTATCCAGCAAAATCCGGAGGTGATCGATCAGGGGGTATTCCACAACGACGTGATCGCTGTGGGTAACCAGAATGTACTCTTCTTCCACCAGCAGGCATTTCTCAACACCAAACAGGCGCTGGCCGAGGTGCAGACCAAGTTTGGCGAAGGGGAGCTGCACTTTATCGAGGTGCCGACCGCCGAGGTATCTGTGCTGGATGCAGTGAAATCCTATCTGTTCAACACCCAGATCCTCACCCTGCCCAATGGCGAAATGGCGATCATCGCCCCCACCGAGTGCCGCGACAATCCGGCGGTGTCGGCGTACCTGAACAAGCTGCTGACCATGAACACACCGATCAAGGC
This sequence comes from Aeromonas sp. SCS5, assembly GCF_001887375.1. NCBI lineage: Bacteria > Pseudomonadati > Pseudomonadota > Gammaproteobacteria > Aeromonadales > Aeromonadaceae > Aeromonas > Aeromonas sp. SCS5. Next base: position 545 of record NZ_LFCS01000024.1, on the reverse strand, counting down.
CGTTCACTACATGGACGTCAAGCAGAGCATGCGCAACGGCGGCGGCCCCGCCTGTCTGCGGCTGCGGGTCGCCATGAACGATGCCGAACTCGCGGCTGTCAATCAGGCCTGCCTGATCAACGACAGCCAGTTCACCCGCCTCGATGGCTGGGTCGATCGCCACTATCGTGACCGCCTGACCCTGGACGATCTGCGTGATCCGACCCTGGTGCAGGAGTCTCGCAGCGCACTGGACGAGCTGACCCAGATCCTGAAACTGGGGTCCATCTACCCGTTCCAGCGCTAATCATCGCACCAGAGCTCAAGCTCAATTCAGCAAAAGACCGCTATGTCAGGCGGTCTTTTTGTCTGTCTCTCAACAAATTCTGAATTTTTCGACCTGAGCCCGCAACGGGACTGCATAGAAAAGCAGCGCACAACTTGCTGATAAGTCTGAATTTTGAGCACGATGTATCAAAAAATCGACGAACAGTCATTTTTTGCTGCCAGAAACGCTTCAAGGGGTTCACAAAGAGCGAAGATCTGTTAGTATGCGCCTCGCACTT
>NZ_LFCS01000023.1:0-25804 GCF_001887375.1 Aeromonas sp. SCS5 | reverse complement strand
GCTACCGAGCTGCTCCACCCCGCGTCCGAGGTGGCCAATAATAGGCGCCAGCGCACAGATTGCAAGTAAATATATCAAAAAAAGTTTATTCGTAGATTTATACGACAAAGAGTGCGGTCTTTATCAGCATCATGCTGTTTTTTCAGGCAAACGGATCAGGGAAAGGCATCCGGCACTACACTCAATAAGCTGAACACTCCTCATTTTGGGTAGGTATGATATGCGCATCTCCGCCGGACATTGCCGTCAGTTGGGGGCTACACCCGACAGTCACGGCGTCAACTTCGCGATCTGGGCACGCCTGGCCAGCCGGGTAGAACTCCTGCTCTTCTCCAGTGCAGGAGATTGCACCCCGGAGGTGATCCCGCTCTCGCCCCGTTTCAACCGTACCGCCTATTACTGGCATATCCATATTGAAGGCCTGCCCATCGGGCAGCGTTACGCCTATCGCATTCAGGGCCCATGGCGCCCCTATTGCGGTACCCGCTTCGATGGGGAAAAGGTGCTGCTCGATCCCTATGGCCGCAGCATCGAGCTCGGCCCCAACTACGATCGCTGGGCTGCTGCACTCCCGGGCAGCAACATTGCCAGCTGTGCCAAGAACCGGGTGGTTGATACCCGCCACTATAACTGGGAGGGTGACAAGCTACCGGCCCACTCCCTCTCGCGCTCGGTGATCTACGAACTCCATTTGGGAGGCTTTACCAACTCACCAAGCTCCGGGGTTGCGCCTGAACTGCGCGGCACCTATCTGGGTCTCATCGAGAAGATCCCCTATCTGCAATCCCTCGGCGTCACCGCCGTCGAGTTGCTGCCGGTGTTCCAGTTTGATCCGCAGGATTCGCCCAAAGGGCTCTCCAACTACTGGGGTTACAGCCCCATGTCCTTTTTTGCCCCCCACGCCCAGTACGCCTGCGGCGACGATCCGCTGACCGAGTTTCGCGACATGGTCAAGGCACTGCACAAGGCCAACATCGAGGTGATCCTCGATGTTGTCTACAACCACACGGCGGAAGGGGGCAACGATGGCCCCACCTTCTCGTTTCGCGGCATCGACAACGAGGCCTACTACATCCTCGACAACAACCAGCAGGACACCAACTACTCGGGCTGCGGCAACACCTTCAACGGCGCCCACCCGGTAGTGCTGCGGATGATCATGGACAGCCTGCACTTCTGGCGGCAGGAGATGCACGTCGATGGTTTCCGGTTTGATCTGGCAGCCATTTTGTCGCGGGATGAATCGGGCCAACCGCAGGCCAACGCCCCCACCCTGCGTACCATAGATACAGACCCCAACATCGCCGACATCAAGCTCATCGCCGAAGCCTGGGATGCGGGGGGACTCTATCAGGTAGGATCACTCGCCGGCGCGCGCTGGCGTGAATGGAACGGTCAGTTCCGCGACGATGTGCGCCGTTTTCTGAGGGGGGACGATAACAGCGTGACGGCCTTTGTAGAGCGACTCTGCGGCAGCCCCGATATCTACCACTATCACCATGCCGACCCCGAGAAGAGCATCAACTTCGTCACCTGCCACGACGGCTTTACCCTGTGGGACTGGGCCAGCTACAACCACAAGCACAACGAAGCCAACGGCGAGCAGAACCGCGATGGCTGCGATCACAACTTCAGCTGGAACCACGGCCACGAAGGGGTAACGGAAGATCCCCAGATCAACGCCCTGCGTATGCGTCAGGCCAAGAACATGATGGTGGCCACCCTGCTCTCGGTGGGCTCCCCCATGCTGCTGATGGGCGATGAACTGCTGCGCACCCAGCATGGCAACAACAATGGCTACTGTCAGGATAACCCGACCTGCTGGATGGACTGGCAACCCAACGCCCGCAGTCAGGAGATGTTCCGCTTCATGAAGGAGCTGATCCAGTATCGCAAGCACCTGTTCCAGCGCCCCGAGCAGGAGAGCATGCCGCTGTCGCTCACCGAAATCCTGCGCCACAGCGAGATCTGCTGGCACGGCGTCAACGCCATGCAGCCTGACTTCAGCACCCACTCCCACGCCATCGCCATGTCGGCCCTCTCGAGCGAAACCCGGCTGGCACTCTACGTGCTGTTCAACGCCTACTGGGAGCCCCTCACCTTCAACCTGCCTAGCCCCCCCAAGGGTGTCGGTGGCTACTGGCGACGGATCCTCGATACCGCCCTCCCCTCGCCGCAGGATATCTGCACCTTCGGCATGCCGCTGGAAGGGCTGACCCGCGAATATCTGGCCCAGCCACGCAGCAGTTGCCTCTTTATCTGCGGGGCAGACGACTTCTACTGATGCCCCCTCCCGCAAACAAAAAGCCCCCGGATCACATCCGGGGGCTTTCTCTTTTTCAGGGCTTGCTTGCCTGCGTCACACCAGCTGATGGAGCACGCTGGTGGCGGCGAGCTGGGCGATGAGCAGACCACACAACGAAGTTGAAACCACAACCGGCGCAGTATCACGCTGCAGATAGAGCGGGCTGAACCAGAGCAGCAGGGAGGCCACCAGCAACGCCGCCTGCGTCACCACCGCCGGGATCAGGGCATCGAGATTGGCCTCACCCCCTTGCCAGCCCACCAGCACGCCCAGCCAGATCAGGCTGGCCATGGCACCAACCAGACCGGCCAGTGGCAGCAGGGTATTGAATGCCTGCAGGCGGTGACGCGCCCGCAGCAGCATCAGGTGGGCAAAGGCCGCACCCAGCATTGCCATCTGCAGCAGACCGCTGACCCAGCCCTGCAGTTGCAGCAGGCCCACGCCATAAACTGCCAGCGGCAACGCCGGCAGCCAGAGCAGGGAAGATGGGATGGAACGTTTCCCCTCCAGCCGTGACTGGGCAAGCGACAGGCCCACGCCCAGCACCAGCGCCGCACCGCCGCTCCAGATCAGCCAGCTGGCCGCCTTGGCCTCTACCGCCAGCATCAGCGAAAGGGCGGTAATGACCCAGATGGAGAAGAGTTGCTGGCTGATGCGCGAGCGTTGGCCAGGGCAGAGATCACCGCGCCAGAGCACGATGCCAAGGGCAATGAGCGCTCCCAGCGCCATCAGGCCGGTCAGGGGAAAAAGCCAGAAAGGGAGTTGGACGAACATGGCGCCTCCAGCAAAGGGTGTCGAAATGCGCCATGATGGCGCCAGAGAGGGGCCGAGTATACCCAAACCCGGCGCCATCCCCAACGCCTGACATCACAAGTGGCGGCCTTAACGCTGGCCGCGGGCCAGTGCCACCACCCGGGCAAACATCTGGCGGATCACCGGCGGTATGTGTTCGGCACCGAGCCGCTCCGCCTCTTCGACCACCGCCAGCGCCATACCCGGTTTGCTGCGATGATGGATCGCCTTGTTGATGATATGGCTGGCACTCCACATGGCGCGGCCACCGACACCGGCTTCACGCCGGAACACCCCCTCAAAGCCGTTGTTGTAGAGGTAGTGCTCGATGTCGACCGCAGGCAGCTGGGTCAGCCGATCCCGCTCTCTGTCGCCTTTGAGCTGACCGCGGGCCGAAGCGGCATACTTGACCCCCGCCTCGTCGCCATCGGCCAGCAGGTGCCACTCGATGCCAAAGTCGCGCGCTACCTTGATCAACGGCGACTGGCCACACTGGGCAAACTCGATGATCCGCACCCCCTCGGCCCGCAGACTGTAGCCACAGATCTGGGCCAGCTCCGAGAGCAGCCAGATCTCTGTCTCCCCTTCCACCAGCAGCCAGCAACGGGCAAACAGCGACATGGGCCGGTTGATCCGCACATGAAAGGCAATCTTGCGCAGATCGTCGCTGCTGTAGCGCTCGCCCCCCAGCTGGTGGCAGAGGATATCCTGCTGGCGCCGCACCAGCCGACGCACCTGATTGAGCGGCAGGGAGGAGAGCAAGTCCCCCGAGTTGGTGGTGAGCAGCTTCTGGCCAGGCAACTGCTCCAGCAGCCCCCACGCCAGCGCCAGCATGGTCGGATGGAGGCGGCTTTCGGGATCTTCGAGGATCATGATGGGACGAGCCCCCTCCTCCAGCTCGCGGTTGCCACGCGCCTGCAGCAGGGTCGCCGCCATCCCCGCCATCGCCAGCTGCAGGGCGCGGTTGTCCGCCTGACGCAGCAGGGTGTGCAGGTTACCCGGATTGCGCAATGTCATGGGGCGATTGATGATGTCGCGCTGACTGCGCGGCTTGTTCTTGATGGGTGCCAGCGCGTTGAAGTAGTGATCCATCAGCTGGCGCACCGCCTGCAGCGCCTCCTTGAGCTCGGGCTCGCCAATGCGCTGGGGCTCGTCGATCAGCTTGTCCGCCAGCTCGTTCAGACGATGCTCGGAGAGATCGCCCCACTGCAATGTCTCCACCCCGTTGCGGGCGGTGCGGGCATCGCGCAGGCGAAAGACCGGGTTCATGGTAATGAGCATGCAGACCAGTTCGTGAGCATTGGCGATGGGCAGGCTTTTGCCCACCCCGTCGAGAAAGTCGTGCAGGGTCGCGACCGTGCCATCCTCCAGCAACTCGGCACTGGCGCGGTAGTGAATGCGGTTGAACTTGTCCTTGTGCAGTACCCAGGCAGGGCAAAGCCGAGCCAGACGGCGGGAGTGCTGGCACATCTGGGGCCTGTGTTCACAGAAGGTGAGCACCAGTTGCAGATGGCGCGCCGGGGCAAGCTCGGGATCTTCCGGCCGGTGGAAATCCTCGGCGCCAAACTGATAGGGCTCGGCATTTTGCCCCAGCAGACACCAGAGGGCGCGCAGCAGGCTCGATTTCCCCCAGGTGTTTTCACCGATCAGCACTGTGGTATGGTCAAGCCCGAGCGACAACCGATTGATGCCGCGAAATCCTTTAACTTCAATACGTTCCAGATACATCCAGCCATGTCCACGTCACTCTGATGGAGCAATAGTGGCAAAGTTGCCGGAAAAATCCTATCTGGTAGCGCCCTTTTTCAGCGGGAACTGTGAGGAATAGCCGGTTCGGGCGGGGTTGGCTCGGTCAGGCGCCCCTGCGGGGCATTCCAGTGGTTGAACCAGAGGTGGCGGGTACGGATCTGGCGCTTGCGATGATTCAATGGCGGCTCCTGTTTGTGGCACTGCGAAATGACGGGGTGAGCGAACTCACCGGAACGCATTGAGTCTCGCGGTTAACTGTGACAGGAGGATGACAGCCGGGCACGCCACTGCCCCGGCGTCAGGCCAAACGCCTCGCGAAAGCGGTTGCCAAAGTGAGCCTGGGAGGAGAAACCGCACTGGCTGGCGATCGTCGCCAGCGGCTCACTCCCCGCCAGCAGCTGCTTGGCCCGCTTGAGGCGCAGCTCCAGCAGGTAGCGGTGTGGCGGGCAGCCCAGGCTCTGACTGAACATGCGGGCGAAGTGATACTCGCTCAGACCCGCCTGCTGCGCCAGCTGGGCCAGCGTCACCGGTTCGGCCAGATGAGCATGGAGGTACTCCTGCACCCGCCGGATCGCCACCGGAGCCAGCCCGCCACGTACCGTCGGCAGTGCAGGCGCCGCCTCGGTATGGTGGCGATAGGCGTGGAGGATCAGCATCCAGGCGCCGTGAGAGAGCGCCAGGCGGTCGATGCCGTGCTGCCACTCAAGCTGCATCAGCTGACTCTGCACCAACAATGCCGCCTTCGGATCGTCGATAAAGGTCTTGTCCAGCAGTTGCAGGTGGCGCCCCTCGCGGTCGCACACCTCCTCGGCGATGCGGGTCAGGTGGGCCGGGGTGAAGTAGAGGTGGAAGAAGCGAAACTCCTCGCGCACCAGCCATTCGGATCTGTGGTGATCCGGCATGATGCACACCTTGCCGGTGCCACCACAACCGCCCGGCCCGTCGAGCCGCTCGGTCTGCTCGCCCCCCTGCAGATAGACGCTCAGGGTGTGGTGGCCCGGCTTGTGGTAGCGGGTCTGATCGTAGCAGTTGCGCCAGCTGGCGACGCCAAGCCCCGGCTCCAGCCAGCAGGAGTCCTCCAGCCGGGCGCCGGTGCTGACCAGTGCGTCGAATACCCCTGCCGTTTTCATCTGACCCTGCCTCTCCCTGACGATCCCGGCAAGCCCATCCTGCCGTCCGCTCATCTTACCGACTGACGCCCCGGATGACAGCGGCCTACAAACAAAAACCGCAAGATGGTGCAAGCCAGCAAGCCCCTGCCCACCCCATGCTGGAATACAAACCTCCTGACTTTTGGAACAACCGATGAACCTTCTGCTCTATCTCGCCACCGTCCTTATCTGGGGCAGCACCTGGATCGCCATCGCCTGGCAGCTTGGCCCCATTCCCATCGAAGTGTCGGTGCTCTATCGCTTCCTGCTGGCGGCGGTGGCGCTGTTTGTCCTGCTCACCGCCAGCGGCCGCTTTCCGCGCCTGCCGTGGCATGGCCAGCGCTATGCGGCGCTGCTCGGCGCCCTGCTCTTTTCCACCAACTTTCTCTGCTTCTACCACGCCACCCGCTATATCCCGAGCGGCATGTCGGCGGTGATCTTCGCCAGCGCCAGCATCTTCAACGGCCTCAACCTCTGGCTGTTCGAGGGCAAACGGCCGGGCCTGCGCTGGCTGCAAGGGTCGCTACTGGGGCTCTTTGGCACCCTGCTGCTGTTCTGGCCGGTGCTGGCAGATGCGCAACTGGGTGCAAACGGCTGGAAGGGATTGCTGTTCGCCTGTGGCGGTACCCTCTGTTTTTCGCTGGGCAATCTGGTCTCGGCCCGCGGCCAGCGCCACGGCTACCATGTGTTGCAGATAGTGCCCTGGGGCATGGTTTACGGCGTCGTGCTGTTGCTGGGCTGGGTCACATTGCTCGGGCAGCAGCTGGTGGTGCCGACCGACAGCCACTATCTGGCGGCCATGGTCTACCTCGCCCTGTTTGGCTCGGTCATCGCCTTTACCGCCTATCTGACCCTGGTGGGGCGCATCGGGGCCAGCAAGGCCTCCTACGCGACCGTGCTCTTTCCGCTGGTGGCACTTACCCTTTCGACCTTCTATGAGGGATTTGTCTGGCAGCCGGTGTCGGTGGTCGGCGTGGTGGTGAGTCTCATCGGCAATCTGGTGATCTTCGCACCGCCCTTGAAGAGCTGGCGCATTGGCCCGTTCAAGGCGGTAAACGACACTTGCTCCTGAAGCGACCAGCCCCTAAGGTAACGCAGATCCAATCTGTCGATGACAAGGGGGCGAGATGTTACTGGAAGGGCTGGAGACGCTGAGCCTGCTGGCAAGTGAAGGAACCATGGCCAAGGTGGCCAGCCGCCTCTATATCAGCCAGTCGGCGGTGAGCAAGCGCATTGCCCAGCTGGAGCAGCGCCTTGGCAAGAAGCTGATCGAGCCGGAGGGGCGCCAGATCCGGCTCACTCCGCAGGCGCTGGAGCTGCTGGAGCGGGTAGCGCCGAGCCTGGCCGAGATGAAGGGGGTACTGGCCGACAGCCAGGATCTGGCTGATCACAGTCCCCTCCCCATCGCCTGCTCCGAGACCCTGCTGGCCGGTTATCTCGCCCACTTCATGCGCGGCTACCTTGGCCGCGACCCGCATCTCGCCCTCTCCACCCACCACACCCCGGTCATTCTGGCGCGGGTGCGCAGCGGCGATGCCCTGCTCGGCATCTGCGCCGGTCGCCTCCCGCCCGGCCATGGCCTTGGCGCCGAGCTGCTGCTGGAGGAGCCCTTCTATCTGGTGGGAGAGGCGCAGCAGAGCCTGCCCCCTGCCGCTCAGGGCGGTGGGCGCAAGATCCTCACCATGGATCTGGAGAACCCCGCCAATCGCTATCTGCGTGAGCCCCTCGCCGCCCTCGGCCTGGAGCCCGCCATGGAGCTCGACTCCTATCTGGCGCTGATCGAGCTGGCCAAGGCCGGTATCGGCCCGGTGCTGCTGCCTGCCGGTCTGCTGGCGCTGGTGGGGGAGCAGGGAGAAACGGCCCGCCTGCTGCCGGCACTCGCCCGCCCGCTCCATCTGGTCTACCGGCCAAATAGTCTCAAGCGCGAGCGCATTGCCAAACTGGTCAACGCCCTGCGCAAACACTTCAGCCATTACAGCGACACACCGCGCTAACGCTGTAAAACCGCAGATATGACAACGGGGCCCGAGGGCACCGTTAACAATTGCGATGCGGCAAGCAAGGCACACATCAGATCCAGGCAAACAGCTCGGGATACTGGCTCCACACCAGCTTGGCGGACATCAGCAGGGAGACGGTCACCAGCAGCGGCTTGATCAGCTTCACCCCTTTTTTCAGCACCATTTTGGAGCCAAAACGGGCGCCCACAAATTGCCCCAGCGCCATGCAGAAACCGACGCTCCACACCACCTTGCCGCCGAGGGCAAAGAACAGCAGGGAGGCGATGTTGGAGGTGAAGTTGAGCAGCTTGGTGTGGGCGGTGGCCCGCGCCATGCCAAAGCCTGCCAGCGCCACGAAACCGATGGCAAAGAATGAACCGGTCCCCGGCCCGAAGAAGCCGTCATAGAAGCCGACCCCGCCCCCCACCAGCAGCGCAAACAGCATGGGAGTCAGACGGCGGGAACTCTCGGCATCGCTCACCCGCGGCGAGAAGAAGAAGTAACAGGCAAAAGCCATCAGCAGGAAGGGAAGCAAGCGCTCCAGCACGGCGGCATCGATGGTCTGCACCGCCAGCGTGCCCACGGCGGCGCCGATAAAGGTGCAGATCACCGCTGGCCAGATCATGGCCCACTCCAGCAATCCTCTGCGGGCATAGAACCAGGTGGCGGAGAAGGAGCCGAAACTGCTCTGCAGCTTGTTGGTGCCAAGCACCAGCGCGGGGGGCATGCCGGTGGCCAGCAGGGCCGGCACCGTCAACAGGCCGCCGCCACCGGCGATGGCATCGATAAAGCCGGCGATGAGCGCCACGCCAAACAGGGCAAACAGGGTAACCAGTTCCAATTCCATCCATAGACCTCACGGGATTGGGTTGCCCGACACAGGGCAACCAGGGGGAGAATAAACACGCCGGGCAGAGGGGCTGCACTGACTGCCGGTTATCCTAACGGGCCAAAGTCCATGAATCTAACGAAACAGTGGCAGCCAATTGATTCCTGATTTTCACTAATTTGGGCTCACGCGCCCCTGCCCCTTGGCTCAAGCGGCGCTTTGTGGCGCCGGAGATTCCACTTCCGATCCCTTGATGGCGGTCAGAGCCGCCAGCAGCGGCGCCTCGTCATCACCGGGGAAACGGCTGACCCGACCGGCCATGTAGCGGCGGCTAAAGAGATTGAACCAGTGCTGCAGCGCCTGCCCGGCCCTGAGCTCCCCCGCCACTTCCAGCACGCAGGCCGCCACTTCGGCGGTGCAGAGGTGCTCATCACAGTTGGCGACCCGCATACCGTAGGTGGAGAGCGTATCGGGTTTGATGGCCAGCACCGGAAAACCGTCGAGATAGGGGCTCTTGTTGAACATCTTGCGCGCCTCGGGCCAGGTGCCGTCAAGCAGTATAAAGAGCGGCTTCTTGCCGGGCGCCAGCACAACCTCGCCGGTCAAACGGGCCGGCTCCTTTTCGCAGGCGGGAAATACCACATAGGGCTGCCAAACGGGATCGGCCAGCAGGGCCAGCAGCTCGGGATGAGGCTCGGTGCGCGACCAGAGAAAGGCCCAGGTGGTATCTGGCAGTACATCGGCGATGAGGCGACCGGTGTTGGAGGGCTTCATCGGCTCGCTGTCGTACATCAGCAGGCAAAAGCCCGCCTCCGCTTTGAGCTCGGGGCGCCACTCGCAGGCACACCAGTCCTCGCGCAGCTGGCAGGCGGGACAACGAGCCAACGTGCCGCCACGGGCGAGAAACGGTCGGGTAGAGATACTCTTGCGCCAGGCCCGCAGGCGGTTGACGGCGTGATCAGGAACAGGCTTCATCTAGGTTCACAACTGGAGTCAAAACAGGAACGGCAACGGTGCCCACATGTCACGGCGCCATAAGCGCCCGATAACAGGGGTTCTGCCGGAAAAGCGCAAGATTGTACCCAGTTACGTGCTGGTGGAACAGCAATCCCTGCCCCTTTCGCCAGGCACAGTGCCAAATCCTTTTGCCTTACGACTCCTGACAGGTGCGCAGCAGCTCCAGCAACAGGCTACCGTCACGCAGCGCCTTGTGCACCTGCACCGAGGTGGGCTTGGTGGGATCTTCGTAGAAGTGGGTGGATTCGATCTGCAGCCGCACCAGATACTCGGCCGGCAACTGGCTCGCCAGCGACTGATGCAACATGGGGAACAGTAGTCGATCGGCACGGGTGATCTCGCCCCCCAGCAGCAGCTTGCCCGGATTGAGCAGACAAATGAGGTTGGAGAGCACCCGCGACAGGCGCCCCGCCGCCTGATGGAGAATATCCTGACAGAGGCTGTTGCCCGCCAGCGCCAGCTCGCACAGCTCGCGAATGGTGACGCTCTCGGGCAGATCGTGCTCCTGCATCCGCTCGCGCAGATCCCGGTATTGCGCCTCCAGCGCCTGATTGGTCACTAGCGTGCAGGCGCAGCCAAAGCCGCCGCAGTAGCAGCGCTGGCCATAGGGTTCGAGCTGCAAATGGCTGAGATCGCCGAGCAGCGCATTTTCGCTCTCGATAAGCTGGCCATTGACCACCATGCCGACACCGATGTCGTTGTGAACGAACACCAGCACCGCATCGGCGCAATTCTTGGCGGCTCCCCACTCGCGCTCTGCCTGGATCCAGGTGCGCACGTCGCCGCTCACCAGCACCGGCACAGCAAAGGCCTCCTGCAAAGTCGGCCCCAGCGGCCAGTTGCGCAGATCGTAGAAGGGGAAGTGCTTGACCATGCCGGAGTGGCGCTCTACCTGACCCGGCAGACAAAGGGCGATGCAGGCAAGGTTGAGGGCCTTTTTCGGCAAGAAGCTGCGAATGGCGTGAACCAGGCTATCCAGCAGTTCGCCGCGCTCGGCCTCGGTAAAAATATGGCGATGGCGCGCCAGCGAACGACCGGTGAAGTCGAACAGCGCCATGTCTACATAACCACGCCCCAGCCGCATGGAGAGAAACTGGAAGCGGCGCTCGTTGATGCGCAGCAAGGTCTGGCGACGGCCACGCCCCACCGAGCTTTCACCACAGGTGACCACCAGCCCGCTGTCGAGCAGCTCGCGGGTGATTTTGGTAATGCTGGCGGGAGAGAGACCGGTCAAGCGGGAGAGATCGGTGCGCGACAACTCCTTGTGCTCTTCCAGGCTGGCATAAACCAGGCCGTAGTTGAGCTGGCGGATCAAGTCGATACTACCTTTCACGATCTCATTCATAGGCTATGGGGCAAACGCAGACACAGAGGGCGGCAATTTTCACACATTATTGGTCAATCCCCAAATAAAGTGCGGCCTGAACCGGGGTTCAGACCGCATCTTGTGGCACTCGTCACCTGACAAGGCAGGATCAATAGCGGAACTGGGAGACCAGCTTGCGCAATTTGTCGCCGGTATTGGCCAGATCACGGGTGGTGCTGTTGGACTCGACCGCCGCGCTGGTCAGCTCGCTGACAATCTGCTGGATGGCCACCAGGTTCTTGTTGATCTCCTCGGAGACCGCGTGCTGCTCCTCGGCGGCCGTGGCGATCTGGATGTTCATGTCGTTGATGGTGCTGACCGCCATCACCATGCTGTCGAGGGAGCTTGCGATGTGGCTCGCCTCCTGCACCGTCTCCTGGCTGCGCTCCTCGCTTGCCTGCATTACATCCACCGCCTGTTTTACCCCGCCCTGCAGACGCTGGAGCATCTCGTTGATCTCCTTGGTGCTCTGCTGGGTACGGCCGGCAAGGGATCGCACCTCGTCTGCCACCACCGCAAAACCGCGGCCCTGCTCGCCGGCACGGGCCGCTTCGATGGCCGCGTTCAGCGCCAGCAGGTTGGTCTGCTCGGCGATGCCGCGAATGACCTCCACCACAGAGCCGATCTTGCCGGTCTCCTGCGCCAGCTGCTCGATAACGCCGGAGGCGGTATGTACCTCGCCCACCAGCCGGTTGATGCTGTTGATGGCGGTGCTGACCACGCCGCGCGCCGCGTCGGATTCGCGGGCCGCATCGCTGGTTGCACTGGCGGCATTGGAGGCGCTGGCCGCCACCTCTTGCGCGGTCGAGCTCATCTCGGTCACTGCGGTGACCACCTGATCGGTCTCCCGGCTATGGCCGTGCATCTGCTGGTCGTAGTGCTCGCTAAGGTGATGCAGCTTGTCGACGGCGCTGAAGAGGTGGTTGCTGGTCTCCCCGACCTGACTCACCACCGACTGGATCCGCTCGACGAAGCGGTTGAAGGCGCTGGCCAGCTGACCAATCTCATCTTTGCTCTGCACCTTGAGACGTTGGGTCAAATCCCCCTCGCCGTTGGCGATATCGTTCAATGCCAGCACCGCATCTGCCAGCGGTTTGCTGACCCTGTTGCCGACAATCACGGTCGCCACCAGAGTGACGCCCAAAATCACCAGGATCACCAGCACCCCGACCTGCAGCGAGCTGTTCATCTTGCTCTCCCGCTCGGCACGCAGGGTGGCCAGTTCGTTGTCGATGTCATCGATATAAAAGCCGGTCCCTATGATCCACTGGTATTTGTCCAGCACCAGGGTAAAGGCCAGCTTGGGCGCATCACGACCGATGGAGGGCTTGGCCGTCCAGTATTCGGTAAAGCCATCCCCCTGACGGGCCGACTTGAGGATCTCCTGAATAAGGAACTTGCCCTTGGCATCCTTGTCATTCCAGCGGTTTTTGCCCTCCAGTTCGGTGCGAACCGGCAGCAATATGGTGTTGCCCTCAAAGTCATAGACAAAGAAGTAACCGTCGCTGCTGTAACGCAGCGGTCTGAGCAACTCTTTGACCTTTTGCCGATTCTCCGGTGAATCAGGCAAGGAGTAGACAGCGTTGATGGCAGTCTGAGCCATCATGATGTAACTGCTGAGCAGCGCCTTGCGATCCTTGATCGCCTTCTCCCGCGCCACCACCAAATCAGACTCCAGATCGCTTCTGGAGAGCATGTAGTTGCTGAGATTGACCGCCAGTGCCATCAACAGCACGGGGAGCGCTCCGAGTAACAGGATTTTCTGCTTTAACGTCATTTTTCACATCCTTGCAGCTGTTTTTATTGGAATTCCTTGCCCAATCATCAGTATAGGTGCTGGCAGTTCGCGGCTCGCTTTCGTTACAATTCCCTTAAAATAAATCGGCCAATTAGCGAAAAACATGACTCTTTGCCCTTGCGGTTCCAACCTTTCTCTCGAACTGTGCTGCGGATCACTCCACGGCGGTGCTCCCGCTCTCACCCCAGAACAGCTGATGCGCTCGCGCTACAGCGCCTTCGTGCTGGGTCTTGGGGATTATCTGGTGCATAGCTGGCACCCCGACTATCTGGGAGAGCTGACCGCAGAACTGCTCTCCCAGACCGATACCCAATGGGATGGCCTCGAGATCATCGCCAGCCAGGGCGGCCCCGACGACATACTCGGCATGGTGGAGTTCAAAGCCTGGTTCGTGGAAGGCGAGACTCGTCACTGCCTGCATGAACGTTCCCGCTTTGTGCGTTATGAGGCTCGCTGGGTCTACACCGACGGCGAGATAGATCCCGTCCCGCTCCGCATTGGGCGCAATGATCCCTGTCCCTGTGGCAGCGGCAAGAAGTTCAAGAAGTGTTGCGGCAATTGAGGCTGACTACTTAAATGAATCTGTAACGCGGGAGCATCGGGACCATGATCCATGACACAACAGACTCAGCAGTCACCCTTCAAATCAATCAAGGATCGTATCAAGGCCAATAAGGAGAAGGGCATCTCCATCCAGGGGCCCGATGTCATGGATTATCTCTATCCCGCCAGCAAGGTGGGGATCGAGGTGATCACTCCGACCGGTCAGCTGCGCTCCCTGCCTGCCGTGCTGATCGGCGCCGACAAGGCGCGCATCATCTATTTCAGCCTGCCCGCCACCACCCCGGCGGATGCGGCACTCTACTGCCAACCGGGTTACCGCCTCACGGCGGCCATCATCTGCGAGCGGGGGGTGGGAGCCATGCTCTGCTTCGAGGGCTTTATCGAGCAGTTCAACAAGCAGCCCCAGCTCTTCACCATGCGCCAGCCAGAGAGCATGACCCTGTTCAAGATCCGCAAGGAGATCCGCTACCCAATCAGTTGCACAGGAGTCGCTCTTTTTGCCCAGCACCCGCTCAACATCCATCTGGTGGACTTTTCGCTGGCAGGTTGCGCCTTCAGCACCCACCATCAGGCACCGACCATTCCCCTCAACCACTCGCTTGAGCTGCGCCTCGATGCCTCTAGCGCCAACGGGATGCCCTACCAGCTGACCGGCACAGTGCGCAACCAGCGCCAGATCAACAACTACCCCGTCTACGGCATGCAGTTCGACGCAGCCGGCCTGCAACAAAGCGAAACCTTTTTGAAGCACCTCGAATTCAATGGCCATCAGATGGTCGTTCGCACTCAAGCTGGCGCTGTTGCGAACATCGCCATGGGCCACTCCGCCCCCTGAAAGGGGCTATTGTCAGGCCGATCCCGATCACACTTCTGAGCATTAACGGTCGAAAATGTTCGATCACGCTCATTTATTTGGTCTGAATCAAACATTTTACTCACGGTTAACGTCAAACTTCTCATCAATGTGAGTAGCGAGACCGGCACCAATGCAAAGAATAACTACACAAGTCGTCATCATAGGCGGCGGGGCCACCGGGGCAGGCATCATGCGCGATTGCGCACTGCGCGACATTGACTGCATTCTGCTCGAACGGGACGATATCGCCGCCGGCACTACGGGGCGCAACCATGGCCTGCTCCACTCGGGAGCACGCTACGCGGTGACGGATCAGGAATCCGCCCGCGAGTGCATTCAGGAAAACCGCATCCTCAAGCGGATTGCCAGCCACTGTGTCGAGGACACCGGCGGCCTCTTCCTCACCCTGCCGGAAGATGACATCAATTTCCAAACCACCTTCATGGATGCATGTGCCCGCGCCGGGATCGAAACCCGTCAGCTCGATCCCCGCGAAGCCTTGCGTATGGAGCCCAACGCCAACCCGGCGATGATCGGCGCAATCCACGTGCCGGATGGTACGGTCGACCCGTTCCGCCTCGCCGCCGCCAACGTGCTGGACGCCAAAGAGCACGGCGCGCGTATCTTTACCCACTGCAAGGTGCTGGGACTCTTGCGCACTCAGGATCGGGTACACGGGGTCAAGGCGATCAACACCCGCACCGGCGAAGCGTTCGAGGTTGAGTGTCAGGAGGTGATCAACGCCGCCGGCATCTGGGGCCAGCAAATTTGCGAATACGCCGATCTCGGCATCCGCATGTTCCCGGCCAAGGGATCCCTGCTCATCATGGATTACCGCATCAACCAGCTGGTGCTCAACCGCGCCCGCAAACCGGCGGATGCGGACATTCTGGTGCCGGGCGATACCATCTCCCTCATCGGCACCACATCCAGCCGCATCGATTACAACAAGATTGACCAGCTCACCGTCGAGCCCGAAGAGGTGGAAGTGCTGCTGCGCGAGGGGATCAAGCTTGCCCCCATCATGGCGCGCACCCGTCTGCTGCGCGCCTACGCCGGCGTTCGCCCGCTGGTGGCGGTGGACGGTGACGACACAGGCCGCAACATCAGCCGCGGCATAGTGCTGCTCGATCACGCCGAGCGCGATGGCCTCAAGGGCTTCAACACCATCACCGGCGGCAAGCTGATGACCTACCGCCTGATGGCGGAGTGGGCCACCGATCTGCTGGCCAAGAAGCTTGGCAACAGCAAGCCCTGCCGCACTGCCGAGCTCAATCTGCCCGGCTCGCGGGATCCGGAGAAGGTCTCCGCCCCGGGGCTCTCGGTGCCTGCCGAAGGGTCGGCCCAGTACCGCCACGGCGAGCGGGTTATCGCCTTCTTCCGTGACAATCCGAAAGCCAACGCCCTCATCTGCGAGTGCGAGATGGTCACCGCCGGTGAAATCGAATACGCCCTGCGCGAGCTCGATGTGGACAACCTCATCGACCTGCGCCGCCGCACCCGTCTGGGGATGGGGCCCTGTCAGGGCGAGCTGTGCGCCTACCGCGCCGCCGGCCTGATGCAGGAGTACGGCAAGGCCGACGGCCGTCAGGCCTGCGTCATGCTGCGCCAGTTCCTGGAAGAGCGCTACAAGGGCACCCGCCCAGTGCTGTGGGGCGATGCCCTGCGCGAGGCCGAGTTTACCTACTGGATCTACGAGGGGCTGTTTGGCCTTGGCGAGTGGACCACACCGCAGCTGGTCACCGATGCGCCACGCGCCCCCGGGCAGCACAATGCCACTCACGCCACTGAGAAGGAGAGCCGTCATGAAGTTTGACAATATCGTTATCGGCGGCGGCATGGCGGGTCTCTCGGCCGCCCTGCGTCTGGTGGAAGCAGGCCAGAAGACGCTGCTGATGGCCTCAGGCCAGAGTGCCCTCCACTTCTCCTCCGGCTCGGTCGACCTGCTGGAGAGCGAGGGAGATCCCCGCGCAGCGCTGCCCGCCTTTATGGCAGCTCATCCGGATCACCCCTACAGCAAAGTCGGAATGCAGAATATCGAGGCGAGCCTGGCCGATCTGCAGCGCCACTGCGCCGAGCAGGGGCTGCCGCTGGTGCGCCACGAAACCAATCACCAGCGCCTGACCCCCATCGGTACCCTCAAACGTACCTGGCTCTCCCCCGATACTTGCGCCTGCGTCACCGATGCACCGATCCCGGACGTGCTACTGCTGGCCACCCTCGAAGGCTTTCGCGACTTTCATCCGGCACTGGCGGCGGCCAATCTGGCGACCCATCCGCGCTTTGCCCACTGCCGCATTCTGACTGGCGAAATCCGCCTGCCCCAGCTGGCGGAATTCAGCCGCAATCCCCATGAGTTTCGCTCTGCCGATATTGCGCGTCTGTGTGACAAGCACCATCTGGTGGCCGATCTGGCCAGCGAGATCAGTCGAATGGTGCAAGAGAGCGGCGTGCCCGACTGCCGCCATATCGTGCTGCCCGCCTGCCTGTCGCTGGGGCTGGTTGGCCCGCGTCTGGCGGAGCTGGAGCAACGTACCGGATGCACCATCAAGGAGGTGGCGACCATGCCGCCATCGCTGATCGGGATGCGGATGCAGGAGGCGCTCAAGCGCCGCTTCATGGCCCTTGGCGGCACCTTCCTCACCAGCGAGCGGGTGCTGGGCGCCCGTTACGAGGGGGATCGGGTGGTCGGCGTACACACCCAGAATGGCGATGACCAGCTGTTTGAAGCGGACAACTTCGTGCTCGCCTCCGGCAGCTTCTTCAGCCGCGGGCTGGAGTCCCGTCTGCGCGGCATTCGCGAACCCATCTTCGATGCCGATGTGCTGAGTCTGGAAGAGCGCGACGCCTGGGCCGGTCGCCGCCTGTTCGATCACCACCCCTTTATGGGCTTCGGGGTCAAGACCGACGACAAGCTCAGAGTGCTGCGCGGCGGCAAGCCGCTCACCAACCTCTACGGCGCCGGCAGCGTGCTGGCGCACTATGACCCCATCAAAGAGGGATCAGGTTCCGGTGTCGCGGTTGCCACCGGCTGGCAGGCCGCCGGCCATATTCTGGGTGCCGCCCAATGATGATTTTGTCCCATATCCCGTGCCTTCACACCCTACGGGAGGAGAACTGACATGCTACTGGATCACGCCAACCAAACTTTCGATCAGTGTATCAAATGCACCGTCTGTACCGCCTACTGTCCGGTGGCCAAGGCCAATCCCGCCTACCCCGGCCCGAAACAGGCGGGCCCGGATGGGGAGCGGCTGCGGATCAAGAGCCCGGAGCTCTTTGACAGCGCCCTCAAGCACTGCACCAACTGCAAGCGCTGCGAAGTCGCCTGCCCGAGTGGAGTACGCATCGGCGACATCATCGCCAAGGCCAAAGACAAGTACAGCGGCTTCAAACCGGGGATCCGCGAGTTCGTGCTCTCCCACACCGATCTGATGGGCAGCATGTCTACCCTGATGGCGCCGGTGGTCAACTTCACCACCGGCCTCAAGCCGATGAAGCTGGTGCTGGACAAGGCGCTGGGGGTCTCCTCCCACCGCGACCTGCCCAAATACTCCCAGGGCACCTTCCGCGGTTGGTACAAGAAGCAGAAAGAGACTCAGGCCCGCTTTGCGCGCCAAATCGCCTATTTCCACGGCTGCTACGTCAACTACAACCACCCGCAACTCGGCAAAGAGCTGGTACAGGTGCTCAACGCCATGAACATCGGCGTGCAATTGCTGGAGCGGGAGAAGTGCTGCGGCGTGCCGCTGATTGCCAACGGCTTCATGGACAAGGCCAAGCAGCAGGCGGCCTTCAACATCAAGCAGATGGAGAACTCCCTGCTGGGCAACGAGATGCCGCTGCTGGCCACCTCCTCCACCTGCGGCTTTACCCTGCGCGATGAATATCCCCACCTGCTGGAGCAGGACAACCACAAGGTGCGGGATCGCATCTCGCTGGTGACCCGCTTCCTGTGGAACGAGTTCTACAAGGGCAACAAACCGGCGATGAAACCGCTCAATCTGCACATTGCCTACCACACCCCCTGCCATATGGAAAAAATGGGGGGTGTCATCTATACCCTCGAACTGCTGCGCGCCATTCCCGGGGTCAAGGTGACGGTGCTGGAGTCCCAGTGCTGCGGGATCGCCGGCACCTACGGCTTCAAGTCGGAGAACTACCAGACCAGCCAGACCATCGGCGAGGGGCTATTCGATCAGATCAACCGCCTGGCCCCCGATCTGGTGATCACCGATTGCGAAACCTGCAAATGGCAGATCGAGATGAGCACGGCGTTTCGCTGCGAACATCCCATCCACCTGCTGGCTCAGGCACTGGCCTGATCGGCTGATAACAAAAGACAATCCACGCAGAGATAAACAAAGAGCCGGCAATTGCCGGCTCTTCCTTTTACGTTTCTCGCCCGCTATCAGGGATGCTGGATGATCAGGCTGTGGTTATCCAGCATGCTCTGCAGGATGTCGTGGGACGAGGTGCTGGTAAGATTCCAGCTGTTCAGATCCACATCCTTCAGGGTGATCTGCTGAGTCACCTGACCACCGTTGGCCGAGGTCACCGAGAGATTCACATCGCTCAGACCATTGCTGCCGCTCGTCACCGACGCCGAGAGGTTGCTTAGCAGACTTTCGACGCTGGCTCCCGGACCACCCCGCAGCAGGTCGGCCAGATCGATCCTGTCCCCCTGTTCCGGATGGAAGTCGGTGATGGTATCGACTGCGGGCTGCCCCTGACTCCCCTCATCCCCCTTCTGCCAGACAAAGAGATCGCTGCCGGCACCACCGGTGAGGATATCGTTGCCTTTGCCGCCATGGAGCACATCGTTCCCAAGCCCTCCCACCAGACGATCATCGCCTGAAGAGCCAAAGAGGATGTCGTCATGCTCGGACCCCAACAGCTCATGACCGCTCTGGCTGTGGATAGTCAGGGTATCGAGTGGCGTGCTGATGGTGGAACCGCCGACACTCGACTCGGCGGAGATCCCCAGTACATGATCCCCATCGCTCAGGCCGTTGAAGTAGAGCGGTACCGAGTGATCCGCCGGGATCAGCCAGTCACCGTTGCTCTCCTGATGTCCCACGGTCAGGCCATGTTCATCCTGTACCTGAGCGTTCCCCAATCCGCTGATGCGAATGGATAGCTCACCGGTTGCCGGATTGACCACGCAGGCCTGCAGACTCAGGGGCACCAGCGCCCCCTGCAGGGCATGGATCTCGTGCTGGGTCAGTGTCAGGCTCGGCATGTCCGGCTCGGGCGTGACATTGATGGTCACCTGATCGGTGTCGCTCAGCGGGCCACCCGCACCACTGTTGCCCTGATCCGAGGTGGTGACGGTCAGGGTATCCT
Organism: Aeromonas sp. SCS5; assembly: GCF_001887375.1. Taxonomy (NCBI): domain Bacteria; kingdom Pseudomonadati; phylum Pseudomonadota; class Gammaproteobacteria; order Aeromonadales; family Aeromonadaceae; genus Aeromonas; species Aeromonas sp. SCS5. Next base: position 6,031 of record NZ_LFCS01000023.1, on the reverse strand, counting down.
CTCCCCAGAAATCTTTGGCCGGTTCATAGTGCAGGCTGCTTGCCAGCAACTGGTTGAGATCGGCCAGCGACCCCACCAGAGCGATCTCGCTGGTACCCGCCCCCTGCACCATCACGGCGCCAGTTGCGCCCAGCAGGGTAAGCACACCATGCTCGACCCGCAGCACCATGGAGACAGGCGCGCTGCCGGCATCCACATCCTTCACGCTGATACCGGATAGCGACAGAGAGCCATCCTCTTTGACCGTCATGCTGCCCGGCAGCTGATTGACCGGTGCATCATTGACCGGCAGCACCTCGATGGGTACCACATCGGTGTCGCTTAGGGCCCCACCGCTACCGGTATTGCCAAGATCATTGGTCACCATGGTGAGCTGATCCTGACCATTGAAGTCCTGTGCTCCCAGATAGGTCACCCCGCCCGCCAGCAGCGCATTGATGGCGGCAAGCGAGCCGCTCAGCACCAGCGAGCCCGTGCCACTGCCGGTCACGGTCACGCCGCTGCCGGCCGCCAGGGTCAAGGTGCCGTGGCCAACCGAGAGGCGCACCTCGATGGGACTGTTGCCCGCATCCACATCTTTGACCTGCAAGCCATCAATGCGGTAAGGCACATCCTCTTCGGCAACCAGCGGCGCTGTGGGCAGCTGATTGATCGGCGCATCATTGACCGGCAGCACCTCGATGGGCAGCACATCGGTATCGCTGAGAGCCCCACCACTACCGGTGTTCCCCTGATCGTTGGTGACCATGGTCAGGGCGTCATTGCCGTAGAAATCACTGTTCCCCTGATAGGTGACCCCGCCCGAGAGCAAGGCATTGAGATCGGCCAGCGTGCCGGTCAGTATCAGAGAGCCAGTGCCGTTGCCGACCACCGTCACGCCGCTGCCAACTGGCAGCGTCAGGGTGCCATGTTCCACCGACAGGGTGATCTTGATGGGGCTGCTGCCCGCGTCCACATCTTTCACCTGCAAGCCGTGGATGACGAAGGGCTGATCTTCCTGCGCGACTTGTGGGGTCGTTGGCAATACGTTGATTGGCGCATCGTTGACCGGGCTCACATCCACATGAATAGTGCCATTGACTTCAGGGCCAAGGGCACCGTTGTCGAGGCTCTGAGCTATGACCTTGAGATCCAGCGCGCCGTTGGCATCATTGGTTACCAGCTCGACAGAACCCAGCTTGCCGCCCTCGGTGGTGACCTGCCAGCGACCGCCTCCCAGATCAACAACCGTCCCCGCCACGCCGTTTGGCAAGCGGATCTCGGCACCATCAGGAACTCCTTCTATGGTGACCCGAACCTGCTCCGGCTTGTTCTCATGCACATTACCCGCATTGCCGCCGGTTGGTTGGTTATCCCTGGTCTCCAGCCCCAGATCCAGCGTGATCACATCCCCTTCGGTGCCACTCGCCTGCCCTTGAATATCGGCAATGAGGGCATCTCCCACCGGATTGACGGTCACGGTGAAGCTGCCGCTGGTTTCAAGGGGAATGGTGAGCCCCTTGTCGAGGGTAAAGACGCTGAGTGACAGATCCACGCTGCCGCTGAAATCGGCCGGCGGGATCAGGGTCAGCTTGGCAAAATCGGTGCCTACAGGTACTTGCCAGACACCACCACCGTTATTCACGGCAGGGGCCGAGAGGGTAAAACCATCCGGTACCCCCTTGATCTGCAACGCCACTATCTTCTCGGAACCGTCGTTATCGATGAGGGCGGCACCAAAGCCAGCCAGGCTGATGGCACCATCTTCGTTGCCCGATACATCGTGCAGCGTCAGGGCTGCCGGATCGTTGACCGGTCTCACCTCAAAGCCGACCTGCCCGCTCCAGCTACCGCTGTCGGTCACCTGCTGACCACCGACCAGCGCGGTATCGACAATATCGACCTTGATGTCGAGCGGTACCTGACCGCTGAAGTGCTCTTTGGGCACAAACACCAAGTCCTTGAGGGCTGCCACATCGCTGACCACCAGGGTGTTGACCGGCTTGCCACTGCCATCAAGGAAGTAGCCATATTTGGCATCCACCGTGATGGTGACCCGCTCCACGGTTTCAAGGCCACCATTGGCGATGGAGGGGCTGATATCGGCCAGTTTCACCGAGAGATCGAGGTGGATCTCGCTATCTTCCAGATTGTCCGGCTGTCCGTCATGGTTGGTATCCAGCACGGTCAAAGTCAGTTCCGGGTGCTCGCCACGGCCACCATTCACATCGACCACGGGGGCCACATCGACCCGTACCGTGCTGCTGACGACCTTGATATCGCCACTGGCGGTATCCGTGTTGACCACCTTCACCTCGATATTGAGCGAGCCGGCAAAGTCTTGCGGCAAGCCGAGGGTCAGCCCTTCCAGACCAGCCAGTGACGGCGGTACCTTGATGACATACTCACCGGTCGAGATGTTGTATTCGGCGCCGCTGATGGTGACACCCGCCGGCAGCCCCTTGAGGACTATGGTCACCTCGTCGCTGGCCTGATCGGTGGCACCGATATGGATCACGCCTTTGAGCTGCTGACCAAAATCAACCCGGATATCCTCCTTGCCCACCAGCACCGCGTTGTCGTCGATATCGACGGTCGCCGCAGCTTCCTTGTTGGTCGTCGGCGTCGCCTCGAAGGTCGCATCCGTGTTCAGGCTCACCTTGACATGGGCACTGGCATCGCCATCGTCACCCCGGTCGATCACCATGGCATCGATACGGATCGGTTGAACCTTGCCGACAAACCCGTCGGGCGCATGCAGCTTGAAGCTGCCGAGGTTGCCCGCCGGTACGATCCAGCTGCCGTTACCGTTGTTGATGCCGCCAATCACCACAAACTGATCCCCTGCACCACCGTTCAGCACCGGCAGGTTAATCACCAGATAGTCGATCTCCTCCACGCTGGAGGGATCGAGGTCGGTAAAGAGGAAACGCCCTGCCAGATCGATATCGGCACCGCCCTGCCCCACGAGTGCGCCACCAGTTTGGGTCAGCACGCCATCGGGCTCCACCACCGCCTGAATATCGACGTGCAGGTTGCCATCGATCACCTTCTCGGCCACCGTGCCCGAATCCACATCGTGCTGGGTCACTGTGACCTGGCTCTGGATATTGGTATCCCGATCGCTATCCTCCGGCCCCTTCACCAGCAGTTGTCCCCCGTTGAGCAGGCTGTCGAGCTGGGCGGCCGTCAGGGTGACCTGGCCACCCACCACGGTCAGCTGGCTCTCCACGCCGCCGACTCGCAGCCAGATCTGGTAGCCATCCTCCACCCCGGAGAGACTCAGCGCAGTGACCTTCTCGGCACCGTCCGTAAGGGTCGGATGCCAGTCAAGCACGGTGAACTGATCTTCCAGGCCGTGGCTGGTCTTGCTGTAGTCGGTCGCATCGATCTCCGGCTCCACCTTGATATGCAGCGGTACCTCGAAGCTCTTGCTGTCGCCATCGTTCTCGGTGACCACCACCCTGGCGACAAGATGCAGATCCGCCGTGCTGTTGTGGGGTGGCTGAATAAGCAGATTGCCAAAATCGGAGACATTGACCTGATAGGTTGGCTTGCCGCTGGCATCGAGTCCGGCAAAAGTGAGGGTCAGCTCCTTGCCGCTGGCATCAAAGACTCGGGCCCCTTCCGGCAACCCTTGCAGCACCACGTTGAGGCTCTCGGAAGTATCGTGCGGGGTATCGACCCACTCGCCCGAGGTGAGGGTAAAGTTGAGCGGCGCCCGCCCATCTTCGCCCACGGTAATGGCATAGCCTGTCCCTTCGGCCTCCCAGCCGGTATTGCCAAGCTCGAAGTGAGGCTGATCCACCACCCCCACCAGATCCACATGAATGGTCTGGGAGCCGGTCTCTTTCTCGTTCACCACGATGTGGGTCTGGCCATTGGCATCGGTCAGGGTGGCGCTGTCTTTGACCACGCCCTTGATGGTCAGATCGAAATCGACGTTGCTGTTTTTGGGCGGCAGCAGCTTGAGCTCATTGATGCGCTCAAAGGGCACCTCGTAATACCCGGCTGCATTCTGACTGACGGCAACGCCCCCCAGCAGCAGCGTCGCCCCGGCGGGCAGGCCACTGATGCGTACAAAGAGCCGCTCGGAACCATCGGTGGTGTCACCCAGGTGGGCGAGGCCAATCTTGCTGCCCAGATCGAGCAAGGTATCCTCTTTGCCCTGAATATCGCGCACGGTGAGTTTGGCGTCATCCGCCAGCGGATTGACGTTGATCACCAGCTCAATCTTGTCTCCCTGCGCCGTACCCTGACCCGGCGCGATCGGGTTCTGCTCCGTGCTGATCGGGGTCACCGACAGCTTGATGTCACCACTGAAATCCTTGGCCGGAACCACGGTCACCTTGTTGATATTGGCTGCAGATACGGTATAGAGCCCGCTGGCGTTTGGCTTGAGTTCAACCCCGTTGAGCATGAGCGTGCCCTTGCCCGTCTCCCATTTGATCTGGTAGGTCAGGGTCTCGGAGCCATCCGTATCGGTGAGGCCCGCTTTCACATTGAGCTTGATGCCGCTGCTGTCCTCACTGGTATCGTAATGCTGGCTGGTGTGACCTGCATCCCACACCGGCTTGTCGGCCACGCCGCGCACCGTGATGGCAAGATCGCCGGTGACTACAGCAGGGGCATCCCCCTCGGTCACCCCCACCTGCAACTGCACCTGGAAGTGCAGCGGCTGGCCCTTGTTGCTCCAGGTAGACCAGTTGGCATCCGGCACAAAAGTCACCCCCTGGGTGCTGTAGTGCACATTATCACTGGTCACCATGGCCGCTGGCGGGACGATAAACCACTTGCCATCCGCTGTGGTAGCAAGGGCAACCCCGCTGTAATAGAAGGTGCCATGAGCATTGGCTGGCGCCTGAATAAGGAGCTGATCTACATGTTCGCCCCGGTCGAAATCGCCGATATCGAGCTGCATGTTGATGAGGATACCGGCGCTCGGATCCTGAGCCCCCTGATCTTCGTTGCCGGTTGCCGCAGTGACGGTGAAGCTCACCGGCTCATCCCGCAGATTAAGGGTCAAGGTGCTGTCGGCGCGGTCACCGTCGCCATCCACCAGATGGGCGGTGATGACCTGACGCAGCTGGGCATTATCGTGATCAAAGCCGCTGGCCGGCGTGAAACGGTAGCTGCCATCGGCCGAGATGGTGAGAGAGCCCATCACCTGCTTGCCATCCGGACTCATCACATCCCGGGTGAGTGAGCCATTGACGGCATAGGTCTGGCCATTGATGGTGATCGACTCCACCCGGGCGCCATCAGCCCCTTCGTTGGCGGCTGGCAGCAGATCACCGCTGACGGAGGCACTCCCCTCGTTCAGGGTATGAGCCAGCACAGTGCCAATAGGCATATCGTCCTGTACCGTCACGGTCACGCTGACATTGGGGCTACGATCGCCATCGTGATCGGTGACAAAGAGCGGCACCTCAATCGCAAGATCATCTTTACCCTGAATACCGTGATCGAGCTGCCCCACCAGATAGACGCTGTAACTGCCGTTCACATCGAGGTGGATCCAGAAAACCGACTTGCCACCCTCTGCCGTAGCCAGATACCAACCCGGGCTGTGAGCGGCCAGCGTCACCGACTGACCGTTGGAGGTCAGGTGGTTAGCCTGGTTGAAGGCGGCCACGTCGAGTTCAAGGGAAGCAACCCGATCCGAACCGGCGCTAATGGTCACCTTGCCGCTGGCCGTTTCACCCAGATCTGAGGGCATGGTGCCCGGATGCTGGCTGGCAGAGCCATCGAGGGCAGACTCCTTCACTGTGACCGAGTCAATAGCGGAGATAATGGGGTTCACGCCATCCGTCACAGTGATGGTGGTTGAGCCCTGGCTCTGGCTGCCATCGCTGTCGGTTACCTTGATTGGCAAGGTCAGGTTGAGTTTGTCATCCGCCCCGTGATCCAGGTTGGTATGCACTGTCACCTGATAACCTATCTCTGCGCTAGTGTGAGCGGCGATGCTGGCGGGCACAGTGGGGATGGACACCGTCATCACCACAAGACCGCCGCTGGTTACAGCCTGGAAGGTGTGACCATCCGTGCCAAC